>CAMFPJ010000154.1 GCA_945971755.1 uncultured Clostridia bacterium | reverse complement strand
AATTATTGGCAATTTCAATAAGAAATAAACAAAAATAAAAAGCACCACATACTGTTTGTATGCCGGTGCTTATGTACCCCCGCAAAGTCGGGAACGGCTAATAATAACCTGCATGTCAGCAGGTGGGTGTCATCTCAGTGAGTCTGTGCTCCCTTCGTCCGCAATCGGCGGGAGGTCTGCTCCTCGGCACTGAAGTCCTGACTCCCTATAAAAGTTTGTTGGGTTAATATTTGCCGTAGTTGTCGGGCTTCGCAGGGTTAAATATCAAATTTTGTCAGTTGAGTATCTCTTCTTCGTCATCATCAAATGAGAAAAGTTCTGCAAGACGTTCTTCAAAAATCTTACTGATTTCCTCATACTCATTTTCATCATCAATTTGAATAAGATAGGTTTCCCCGTCTTCTTCAAAGGCTTTAAGGATGATTACCTCGCCGTCATCCTCAAGCAGTTCTTCCGCCTCCTCATAATAAGGAAGAAGCGCAACATAACGAGCAGTGTCAGTCTCTATTCTGTCAAGTGCTTCAAAAACGTGCTCGTTACCGTCATCATCAACAACGGTTACAAGGTCGGGATTGTACTCTTCACACATATAATTATTCTCCTGAATTAAAAAAATATTACAAAATATAAATGCCGGATTCGAGCCATACAATTTCTTTTCCGCAAGAACGTAAATACTTGTAAACAGGTTCATCGAAAATGCGAAAATCTTTAACGGAATAGTCCTTAAGACTGATTACTCTTACTTTTTTTGAATCGGCATTGCAAATGTAAAGCTCGTCATTATATTTTGAAAGTGAAACAGGCTTTTGAAAAGAGTCTGAAGCTTCCGATCCGATTCTCATACTGAACTTCTTGTGAGAAAGCGAATAACTTACCACACAATTTTGTTCCGGAACAACACTCCATATAAGCCTTTCATCACACACTACGCCCGAAATTTCACTGTCGTGATAACGCAAGTCGCTTGACCAAATCATAGTGCCGTCTTGCGAAAAAACGCCTGTTTCTCCGCTTGGGTAAACAACGACCGTTTGCTTTGAGTCCGAGACGTCCGCATCACAGGAAACATAATCGCCGAGTTGTTCAGCTATTTTTTTGTATTCCGCACCGTACTTATTAAGTAAATAAACACTTTTTGTTACAGGTGTTTTTTGCATCCTTTTGATATCATAACCGAAAAAATTAACACGGACTGCGCCGCTTGTTGTATCACTTTTTTTAGTATATATAATACCGTTTGAGAATGCAATAATATCGATAATATCAGTATCTGCTATTTTCTGCATATCCTCACCGTTTATTCTTTTTTCTATATTATACTTGTTTTTTGTTCTGCGGTCAATACGGAAAAATTGAATTTTTTCTTAACACTGCTTGTATATTTTTCCAAAAAATATAATAGATATAAATAAAGACAAGGAGTGATATTATGAATTCCGGAAAAGCAGTTTTACTAATTTTATTTTCGGTTTTATTTTTAATTCAGACTGCGGTTTTGATTAAAAATAAAAAACTGATTTCGGGTATTTTACTTACCGTGATTCAGGGTATATGCGCATTGTTTGCCGTAAATTTGATCGGCAGCTTCATTGATGTAAGAATACCCGTAAATTTTTGGACACTCAGCACATCGGGACTCTTTGGAATATCAGGTGTTATTATCTTGCTGATTACAGACATTTTGTTCTTGACACGTTAAAATCAATGTGTTACTATGAGTTTGCGGTAAACTGCGCCGCAAGTAAAGGCATTCGCTTAGAGTGCCTTTTTTCACTGAGGTATGTTATGAGAATAATAATCGTGCGACACGGTGACCCAAATTACAAAATCGATTCATTAACTTCAAAAGGAAAATCGGAAGCGAAACTTCTGTCTAAAAAGCTTACAAAAATTCCTGTAAAAGCATATTATTCTTCACCTCTCGGCAGAGCTAAAAAAACTGCTTCATACACATTAAAGCCACTGCATGTTAAAGCCGAAATACTGCCTTGGCTTCGTGAATTCTGCGGAAAAGTCAGATACCCTGACGGCCGAGAGGAATCTTGTTGGGACAGACTGCCGCAAGAATGGACAAGCGACCCTATTCACTATACAGACAAATGGTATGAAAGCGAGCTTATGAAAAGCTACAACGTGAAAGAAGAGTATGATAAAGTCACAAGCGGTATTGACACACTTCTTGAAAATTACGGATATATTCACGACGGTAAAATCTTTCGGGTAGTGAACGGAAATCACGACACAATTGTTCTCTTTTGCCATTTCGGTGTTGAATGTGTAATACTTGCACACCTTTTAGGCACGTCGCCAATGGTGTTTTGGCACAATTTTGTTGCACTTCCCTCTTCTGTTACGGAACTTGTAACAGAAGAACGTCAAAAAGGCATTTCCGCCTTTAGAATTACAGCGTTCGGGGACACAGGTCACCTTTATAAAGGAAATGAAGCTCCTTCCTTTGCTGCAAGGTTCTGCGAATGCTACGAAGACGATACAAGACATTAGGGTTACGGTAATAATCCGAACCCGTCAAAAATGCAGTATTAAAGCGATATT
>CAMFPJ010000153.1 GCA_945971755.1 uncultured Clostridia bacterium | reverse complement strand
ATTAAAGCTGTGAACAACCAAACGAATTTACAAGTGCGTTAATTTTTTCACCGTTTTTGCACATGGGGCAGTCGTGGGCAAGTGTTGTTTTGTAGCCCGGTAAATCGTTGGGGTTAAATACAGAATTAACCGAAAGTCCGTCAATTTCATCAACAGTTGCGAAAATTGACGCAATGCCAATAGGATGACCGCCGTAATAATTAACAGATTCAACTGCTGACTTTACTGTAAAGCCGGTTGCAACAGACGCCGCAACTACAAGCACAAATTTACCGTTAATCATGGGAGCTGTGTTATCACGGAAGAAAAGCTGACTGCCGGAGTTGTGCTCGGGAGTGAGAATATAAATATCTCTGCCGTTGTTCATATTGGAGTAGTCGGTTTTTGTCAGTTCAGATGCCAGACAGGCGGCAATAACCTCCATACCGTCAAGGCACAAAATTGTGTCAATCAGCGTAGTGCTTTTGTATTTCTTTGCAAGTTCTTTTGCCACTGCCCTCGCCTGACCGAGATTTGCCTTGTTGTTGGCAATGTCAATATAATAATTTGAATGACCGTGTGCGGTTGCGTAGTGACCTTTGTAAATTTCAAGTTTCAATTGTGGGTTGTTGGTTGTAATTTCTACTTTTTCGCCTAATGCCATAAAATCTACTCCTTTAGTATTATGTAATCATTTTAACATAGAAATAAAAAAATAACAACAAAAATTCAGGGACAAAATTATTATATATTCTCGTGTGTTAATATTTTGTCGAAACATATCCTTGTAAAATAATAATCACTTTGCCGTTTTACCCTATTAAATCGCTTAATGCATATTGAGCAAAGGTTACGGCACCGTTTTCACTTTCGTAAACCATTGCAATGTTTCCGTCTTCGGTTACAGTCATACACGAATACATAAACGCATCTTTCTTGACAGATGTAGTATTCACGAGGGTCATACCGCAGTTATCGTCAAGTTCAAATGCAAAAATTTTTCCGTCTGTTCTTGTATGCTTAATATTACCCTTTTCATCAGTTTCCGTTCCTGTTGGGCAGGAAACAAGAATGTATTCCTTGCCATCCTTTGAGCAACGAATTGCGCTGAGCATACAGCCTGTTGTTGCTTCAATATCTGTATTGACAACCGTTCCCCAAACGTATTTGTCATTATTTTTTGTGGCATCGACAAATGAAATTTTGTTACTGTTATTTCTGAAGAAACAGCGAAGTTTGCCGTTTGGAAGTTCAAGCACTTGGCTTTCTCCTGCGTATTCACAAACTTTATTATACGGAACATCATCACTTCTTGACCAGGTCTTTCCACCGTCATTCGAGTAAATAAATGATGATGCTTGCTTGCCTCTTTTTACATCAACATAATATGCCGACATTATCATTGTACCGTCTGAAGCAACAATTCCTCTACCGGGGCCAACGCCGTAAAATGATTCGTCTTTCTTTTTCAAATCAATCAATTCAGGTGCGCCGAATGACTCTCCGCCATCAGTAGATTTTGTCATATACAAGTATGTAGTAGGGACAACGGAAAACACCGATTTTGATTTTATGTAAAAAATGTTGCCTATTTTTTCATCATTTTCATCATATAAAAAATAGTATTCGTCAATCTTGTATCCTGTATTTTCGCCATTGTTGTTCATTATGCTTGAATATCCGTTTTCAAAAGCATCAAGATTAACCTTGTATCCATAAGTCAAGCCGTGGTTTTTTGATAATTTCAGAGTGCCGTCATCATTAAATGCAGGCTTTTTGACGGCAGTTTTTAGGCCTGTATAACCGGACAGGCTTCTTCCTCCCGAATAAAATGTTGTCATCATCCAAATATTCTTGCCGTCAGTTAATAATTCAGGGTCAATAAATGCAGATGATTCCAAATCAAACTTGTTGCCGTTGTCTCCAAGAAAATTTGCAGTGTAACTATTCCATGTTTTACCGTTATCATCGCTGTATGCAACTACTGTATCAAGTCCGCCGCCGTCTTGTGTCCGGTCATACCTTGCATCAACGGCACAAAATATTCTGCCGTTGTCAAGTGTTATGATTGCGGGAATTCTGAAATTTTCACTGTCACCTGTTTCACCGTTAACAAAAGGCTGATTATTCGTGGTCTTGCCTTTTGGCTTTTCAGAGACTTCAAGCGGCGAGTTATCTTTAAGATTCACAGCAAAAACGATTGCTGCAATAATCAATATAAGAAGTAACGCTCCGAAAACGGAAAGGCATATTTTTACCCATAATTTATTTTTCATAGTCACATTCCCCTGAACAAATGATTATTTCAATATAATTATAACACAACTTACGTCAGTTTTTCCACATAAATTTGAATTCTTATGCAAAACAAATGCATCGGTTGATATGTTTGTGTATCCTCCTTAAACAATTTCATAAAAGGTATGATAATGGTCATATGTAACAAAAATTAATCCATCACTTGACCATAATGTGTTAGAAAAGTGTTAGAAAAGAGTTGTTTTTATGATTTCCAAAGCAAAAGAAAAAACCTCAAAACATTGCTGTTTCAAGGTTTCTTAGTGCTGTCTCTTATACACATCTGACGCTGCCGACGAAGGCTTAGGTGT
>CAMFPJ010000152.1 GCA_945971755.1 uncultured Clostridia bacterium | reverse complement strand
ACACCTAAGCCTTCGTCGGCAGCGTCAGATGTGTATAAGAGACAGGATAAATAATTTGTTAAAAAAATTTTAATATTTCTATTGCAATTTTTATTGCAATAGTATAAAATGAATGTGTGTATTTATACCACTTTGGGGATATTGCACCCTTTTTTAGACAAAAACCGTATTTTTTCAGACACTTCAGGAGGCTGTTTACATATGAATATGGACATCAAAGAGCTTTTTGCAAAACTTAAATCAAAAGGCGGCAACGGCAGGAGAACAAGCGGCGGTATTTCTTCGTTTTTTGCAAAAAATCCGAAAATGAAGATTATTATACCGGTAATCTTTATTGTTATTTCTTTCTTGGTTGCTTTGGTTATCATTATCCAAACGGGTAGTACAAAAATTCCGGATGTTCCCGCATCATCAGGCGAGCCTTCATCAGACGTTGAAGTTCTTCCGCAGGACGTTCGCGACGCTGAAAAGCTTGACGGCATAAACGACGCTCAGGTATTCAACGAGGCTGTTCTTGCTCATCCGAAGGTTACTGCAATTTTCTACAACAACGACGGATACTACGTTGCAACTGTTGAAACAGACAATGCACATTACCCGAATCTTAAAGTAGGCGATTATGTTGCCGGTTCTGACTGGTTAGTTGAAAGCATTACCGAAACGCAGGTAGTTTTCACATGTAACGAGCAGAAGATCACCGTCAATTTTTAATACAGTAAAACTTATTAACTTTACATAAAATTTAGGGGGACCCAAAATGAAAAGTTCTAAGACATTCGGCAAGGCAATTTTAGCAATTGTTTTGTCATTGGTACTCATGGTAAGTGCTGTTGCACCGCTTACGGTTATGGGTAGCGAAAACAACGGCGGCGGACTTAAAGGAACAAGCCTCGGTCAGTACCGTTACTATGCGGTAAGATCAGGCGATACCATGGAGTCAATTGCCAACAAAAACGGAATTACAATCAGCGATATTATGAGCTTTAACGGCTTAGACGCTAATTCCCAGCTTTACAAAGGTCAGATTCTTAAGCTTCCGCTTACTTCAAAAAATCATTCAAACGGATTTGCTTCATCAACAATCACCTTCAAAGCAAAGGACGCCAGCGTTAAGGATGTTGTTTCTGCTATCGCTGCAAATGCCGGCTACACAGTAATCTACAAGGGTTCTGAACAGACAGTAACTGTTGAACTTGAAAATGTTACACCCCTTCGTGCAATTGATTACGTAACAAGAATGGTTGGCCTTTCTTATATTAAAGACGGCAACACAATCCTTGTTTCAACAACGACTGAACTGAACTCAACATTTGTTGACAGTCTTGTTCTTTCAAAGTTCTCATTTAAGTACATTACTTACGAGGAACTTATTGAGCAGGCAAATGCTCTCAGCCTTAATGATATGAAGGTTGTTTCACAGTCAAACAACGGCAGAGACGTTTGGATAAGCGCATATCCGAAAGAAATGGCAAAGCTTCACGAGCTTTGTGAAATTCTCGACGTTGAGGGCAACGTGATGTTAGGAAGCACCGCTTCGGTGGCTAACTTCACACCAATTCAGATGAACTACATAGCTCCGGAAGAACTTTCAACCTTGCTTGCAAGTCTTGGACTTCATGAGGGTATTACAATGGCTTCTCACCCCATGACTCTTTATGTATTCGCAACCGGTGACCAGCTTGCAGAAATTATGAAGATTAAGAAGATTGTTGATACTTCAGACGCTTCACTTAACAACGGAACAGGTTCAAATTCCGGCTCAAATTCAGATTCCGGTTCAACAATTGTTGCAGGCAACAACACAATTGTAAAGATTGACCTTAAGAACATTTCCAGGTCTGACGCAGAATCTATTGTAAGCGCATCAGATTATGCTTCAACAATTAAAACATACGGACATGACAGAATGCTTAAGTCAATTTGGCTTATGGGCCCCTCAGACGATGTTAATTCTGCAAAGTCTCTTATTGAGAATTACGACGACAGCGTTGTTTCGGCAGCAAGCACAATTCACACTTATGAAGCTCAAAACTGCACAGTTGCAGAGCTTATGAAGCGTATTGCAAATGTTGACATGGAAGACGGTGTTACTTTCTATGAATACGACCATCCGGAACTCACGAGCATGGTAATCTGCTATTGCGATGATATCACTTGGGAAAACGAAGTTCTTGATGTTCTCGTAGCCGCAGATACAGTTGACACAGGCACAAAAATGTGGATACCCATCGCTTCTAAATCAGGCACAGACGCTGCGAACGACACAGCATTACTCCAAAACACAATTGCTCTTATGAATGAGCTTTATCCGGAACTTTTCGGAGGCGTAAGCATCAGATATGAAACATTCGTTATTGAGGCTCCCGCAACTGACTCCGAATCAGGCGAGACAACCGGTGGCTCTTATAAGGTTGTTGTTTACGCAAACACAACATCTGACGCTGCAACACGTATGCAGAGCTATATATCAGCAGCTAATGAAATCTAATTAAAGTGCAAAGGGGGTACGATTTTTCGTACCCCATTAGCCGATTTTTGAAATATTTTACACAAAGGACTGAACGAATTGCATTTTTCAGGTAAATTCAGTAATTA
>CAMFPJ010000151.1 GCA_945971755.1 uncultured Clostridia bacterium | reverse complement strand
CCTTTGCACGCTCAAAATCGCGTTCCCGCGGTGAGAGCTTCTGCCCTGCATTTGCGTTTATGGTAGCAGGCTGAAGTGAAATCATCAGTTCGTTTATTGTTTTAAGAGGCACCTGTATTTTCCCTGCAACTGAGCCAAGTCTTACAAGTGAAAGATTGTGCATTAGCTCATCTGTACTTAAAAGTTTTGCCCATTTAAGAAGTCCGTATGCACGGAAAATGGCATCTTCTGTGTCTATACTTTTCATAAGCTCTTCGCGAGCGGCGCGCTCCTGTGCGCAAAGCTGTAAAGTTATTGATTTAAGATTTCCGATTGCCGCTGATTCAGAAATTCCAAGTGTAATTTGGTTGCTTAACTGATACATATCGCCAACCGCTTCACTGCCCTCACCGAATGCTCCGCGGATTGTAAGACCCAGCTTTGAAACCGTGCTTGCCAGTCTGCCGATACCGCCGTTCATTGTAAGGCACGGCAAATGAAGCATTACCGACGCGCGCATTCCTGTGCCGAGGTTTGTGGGGCATTGGGTAAGATAGCCTATTCTGCTATCAAAGGCAAAATCAAATTTTTCATTAAGACTGTTGTCAATTTCGTCCGCAACAGCATAAGCCTCGTCAAGAGCGAAGCCGGGTTTCATTACCTGAAGGCGGATGTGATCCTCTTCACAAAGCATAATGCAAATGTCTTCATCGGGGGAGATGAGCATTGCCCTGCCGTTAGCGTCCGAGGCAAACTCGGGGCTTATAATATGCCTTTCAGCCATACTTGCCGCCTCAAAGCCTGCAAGCGTTTTCATTTCAACAAATCTCAGTCCGAACTTATTGTCGCTTTCAACAGCGTTTTTAATTGTATTGTTAAGCTCTGTTCTGCTTTTAACATTGAGTTTGCATGGAAACGGATATTCCGAGATGTTTCTTGCAAATCTTATTCTTGTGCTGATAACAACATCGTTCTGCTCGCCTGCACCGATATACCACTTACTCATTTTTTCCGTCCTCCTTCAATGCGTTAATCTTGTCACGGAGTGTTGCCGCTTTTTCAAAGTTTTGTGCGTCTATTGCTTCTTTTAACTCCGATTCAAGTTTTAACAGTTCATTTGCCTTTGCGTCACTTTGTGAGAAAGCCCTGTTGGGAATTTTGCCCTCGTGACGCGTTTTTCCGTGAATTCTTTGAAGCGACGGAAGAAGCTTTTCGTAAAAGGTCTTGTAACATTCCGCACAGCCGATTTTTCCGCTTTCAACAATATCGTTAAACGTACTGCCGCACTTTTCGCATTTTACTGTGCGTGCTGAAAGTGCCGAGGGAGTCATCTCTCCGAAAAATGAACCTAAAAGGTCACCGAAAACATTACCGAATCCGCCGAAAACGTCTGTGTAGCCGAGTGCTCTTGCACAATCAGTACAAAGGTGAGCCTCTGCCGCCTCGCCGTTTATTATTCTTTTAACGTGTGTTGTTGCTTCATATTTACCGCAATTTTGACATAACATACAAGTCACTCCTTATAAAGTATTAAGTAAAATCTGTTTGAATATTGACGCTCGAACCGTGTCCGCATAAGATTTCGGAATATCTCTGTAAGCGTTTCCGCAAAGAGAGGATATCATCAGTTTTGCAGTTTTCTCGTCAATAATCTCTCGTTCATAAAGATTTTTAATATGCGCCCGACAAGTGCCTTCATCTATTTGTGAGCCCACTGAATTTACAAGGTGCATTTTTAACGTGTCCACATCAAAATTCACTCTTGTAATTCGGATATATCCGCCGCCGCCCCTTTGACTTTCAACAATGTAGCCGTGTTCGGGAGTAAATCGGGAGGAAATAACGTAATTTATCTGACTGGGCACGCAACCGACTCTTTGAGCAAGCTCATTTCGCTGAATTTCCGTGCTGCCGCCGTCTTCAAGCATTTCGGAAATCATTGACGCAATAATGTTGCTTATATTCATTTTATCACCTTTTTTCTATTGACTTTCATCTGTTATTTTTTGACTTTGACTTTCTTTGACCTTACAAGTATTATTATATCCATATTTTAAGAATTATCAAAGGTCAAAAAAGGTCAAATTTTTGCTTTGATTTAATGTTTTCTCGTATTTTCTCACGTTATCTCGCTTTTTCACATATTTTTATAATTTTTTTATTATTTTCTTTGGTCATTTTTTCGGTAACCGAATCATATATTACAAGAATATCAGCAAGCATTCGTACATATATCAAAAAACGGCAAACTGTTGTTATTTGCATCAATGGCTTTATATTTCGACAAGATTTTCCGTCAAGGCACAGAACCTATGCATTAACACTCAAGGTGCTTTTTATTGCGGATTTTCCGGGAGAAATATACTTTTACAGAGCCCCACCTTAGCCGCAAACATACAGTCGCTCAAAATTGACAACATATTCCGAATATGATATATTATTTTCAGTCAATATACGAATTGCAAATTATTCTAATGTGTAAAAAAACAGAGAGAACAGTTCCCCTCATTTCGCCATATTAAGTGGAGGGTAAAATATACGGAACCTTGTGTTATCCGGTAATCTGCTATGATGGCAAACAGAAGGTCTGCCGCTTTACCCATGAAGAAAATCTGAATGCACTTTTAGATGCTTTTCGGGAGC
>CAMFPJ010000150.1 GCA_945971755.1 uncultured Clostridia bacterium | reverse complement strand
TTCGCCTGCCAATATGCATTGTGTTCTTCCCATGTTTTAGAATATTTCGCCTCATAGGGAGGAACTGTACCAATGATAAAATATAGATAATCTGACTGAGCAGGGCTTAAAGCGGCATTAATTGACTCCATTCCGGGGTTACAAATGGGCCCTGCCATTATTCCTTTACAAATATAAGAATTATAATACCGGTTTAACTCGTCAAATCTTTCAGGGTAAGCAAGCTTGATTACTCCCTCGCAATATTTAGTCGTTACATCACACTGAAAGCCCATTTTTGCATCAATTCTGTTGTAGAGAATCGACGCAACCATTTCTCTTTGCTCGTTTGAGTACGCTTCTTTCTCAATAACCGACGCAATTGTAAGTATCTCGTGAAGTGAATAACCGCTCGCCTGCACCTTTGCCATGAAATCATCATTAAACTTTTGCTTTGTGCCGTTCAGTAACATTTTAATAATCGATTTAACATCTGTGCCCTCTGCTATTTCATAAGTGAGGGGAAAAATATATCCTTCAAGATAAAAACACACATTTTCAGAATCAAATGCGCCCTGCAAAAACGGATAAGACGCCATATCAAGCCATTCGTTTGCAGTTTGCGCGGCTTCTATGAACTCCTCTTCTGTGCAAAGCCCTTTTTCCTCCAAAAGCCACGCAATACGAAGAAGCGTGTACCCTTCGGGAATTGAAACCTTGACTGTGGGAACGGCAGTTGTCGTTTCACGTTGTGGAGTTACTTTATTTCCGCAGGCGGTCAGTCCCAACAAAAGCACCGACACCAGCAACAGTGATATAATCTTTCTCATTTTTTCACCTTTACATTTAATACCAAAAATCTGCATTCAAATTGAGCCGAGAGTTTTCCCTCGGCTCTTTTTCATTGTTTAAGAAATCAATATTTCTTTCTTGCAACGTAAGATGTGTGCAAAATCTCGTGAGCCTTGTGGCTGCCGGGTTTTCCGAGGAACTCAGTGTAGAGAGTCTTGATAACCTCATTTTCATGAGATTTTCTCTTTTCTTTGTTTCTGTCTGCCTCGTAAAGAGCTGCGGCACGCCTTGCTTTAAGGTCAACGAAGTTATGAACAACTGCATGCTGAATCGGCTGACCGCCGCCGTTAATACAACCGCCGGGGCAACCCATAATTTCAACAAAGAGATAATCACTCTCTCCGTTCTTAATCTTCTCCATGATTACCTTTGCATTCTTTGTACCAGAAGCAACGGCAACCTTAACCTTTTTGCCTGCAATGTCATACTCTGCCTCTTTAATGCCTTCCATACCGCGAACTGCAGTAAAGTCAACAGACTCAAGCTTTTCGCCTGTAAGCTTTTCAACTGCCGTTCTGAGAGCTGCTTCCATAACGCCGCCTGTTGCGCCGAAGATTGTTGCGGCACCTGTTGACTCGCTGAAGGGCTTGTCAAACTGTTCATCGGGAAGGTGGTTAAAGAAGATACCTGCATTTTCAATCATTCTGGCAAGTTCACGGGTTGTAAGAGCATAGTCAACATCCGGATAACCTGAAGCATCTTGGTCTGCTCTCTTTGTCTCGAATTTCTTGGCTGTGCAAGGCATAATACCGACAACTACCATATCTTTCGGGTCAATTCCCATCTTCTGTGCATAGTAAGTTTTCATTGTAGCACCGAACATCTGCTGAGGTGACTTACATGTTGAAAGATTCGGAATCTGCTCCGGATAATAATGCTCACAGTATTTAATCCAACCGGGTGAGCAAGATGTAATCATAGGAAGAACTCCGCCGTTCTGAATACGCTCAATAAGCTCGTTAGCTTCTTCCATAATTGTAAGGTCTGCGGCAAAGTCTGTGTCAAACACTTTGTCAAATCCGAGGCGGCGCAAAGCAGCAACCATTTTACCCTCAACATTTGTGCCGATGTGCATACCGAATGCTTCACCGAGTGTTGCTCTGATTGACGGAGCAGTATTTACAATAACGAACTTGCTCGGGTCGTTAATAGCGGCAAGAACGTTCGGAATATCGTCTTTCTCAACGATAGCGCCTGTGGGGCAGTTAACGATACACTGACCGCAAGAGATACAAGAAACATCTGCAAGGTCCTTATCAAAGGCTGATGAAACGTGAGTATCAAAACCGCGGGCGTTAGCGCCGATAACCGAAATGCCCTGCTGGTCGCAAGCGGCAATGCAACGGCGGCAAAGAACGCATTTGTTGTTATCTCTTACCATGTGAGCGGCTGAATCGTCGAAATTGTAGTGAACCATTTCACCTTCAAAACGATTTTCATCTTTAACGCCGAACTCCTTGCAAAGTTTCTGAAGTTCGCAGTTACCGCTTCTTACACATGAAAGACATTTTTTATCGTGTGATGAAAGGAGAAGTTCAAGAGTCATCTTTCTTGAATTTCTGACCTTTTCTGTGTTTGTAGAAATTTCCATACCCTCGTTTACGGGGAATACGCAAGCAGCAACAAGGCTTCTTGCACCCTTAACCTCTACCATACACATACGGCAAGCGCCGATTTCGTTCATGCCCTTAAGGTAGCAAAGTGTGGGAATCTCGATTCCTGCGTAACGAGCAGCTTCAAGAATGGTGCTGCCCTTGGGAACAGAATATGATTTTCCGTTAACAATTACATTTAC
>CAMFPJ010000149.1 GCA_945971755.1 uncultured Clostridia bacterium | reverse complement strand
TACCAAAATATTTTTTTCGGTTTCGGTGATTTCAAAGCAACTTCTGTCATAATACGCTTACTCTTTAACTATCAGCGCTACGCACTCCACATGAGAAGTTCGGGGAAACATATCAACAGGAGTTACCTCTTTAGTTTCATATCCGAGAGTTTTAAGAATTGCGCAGTCACGGCTCTGTGTTGAAACATCGCAAGAAACGTAAACTATTCGCTGAGGTTCCATTTCTGCTACAAAAGACAGCACCGTTTCGTCACAGCCTTTTCTCGGCGGGTCAAGAAGAACCACGTCAGGCTTAATTCCTTTATCACTAAGCATTTTTACCGCGTCTTTTGCGTCCATACAGTAAAATTCTGCATTATCTATTCCGTTTCGTTTTGCATTTCTCTTTGCGTCTTCTATTGCTTCGGGAATTATCTCAATACCGATTATCTTTTCAGCGTCATGTGCCATTGAAAGACCTATAGTCCCTGCACCGCAGTAAAGGTCAATTACTGTTTCCATGCCGGTTAAACCTGCATACTCTTTTGCCTTGCCGTATAAAAGCTCGGCACAATCGTGATTTACCTGGTAAAAAGAGAGTGGTGAAAGTTCAATTTTTACACCGCAAAGTGTATCAGTAATTTTTTCGTTACCCCAAATTATTTTTACTTTGTCGCCCAAAATAACATTAGTGTTTTCGTTGTTTATATTAAGCGAAATGCTCATAACGCCATTTATTTCTTTTAGAGTTGCAACAAGTTCGTCTATATTTTGCACATTTTCGCTTGTAACTACAAGGCAGACCATTATTTCGCCTGAACTAAAGCCTTTTCTTATGTAAATATGGCGTAAAAGTCCTTCACAATTTTCACTATTCCAAGTAGTTATGTGATTATTAAATATCCACTCACGGATGCTTTCAACAATATTTGCAAATTCTTTGGGTTGTAAAAGGCAATCTTGCGCGTCAACAATTCTGTGAGTTCTGCTTGCATAAAAACCGATATTTACGCCGTTTAACTCTCTTGAAACAGGATATTCCGCCTTATTCCTGTACCTTATGCTGTCACAGGTCACAATTTCTTTAACGGGAACATCTAAATGAGCAAGGCGCAAGAAAGCATCTTTTACTTTTGCTGTTTTTATTCGTTTTTCAGCCTCGTAATTTATATGCCTGTAAACGCAGCCGCCGCACTGAGAAAAGTAAGGGCAGTCAATTTCAATTCTGTCTTCAGATGGCTTTATTATTTTAACAATTTTGCCGACGGCATAACTTTTTTTAGCCTTGATTATATGTACTAAAAGCTCGTCTCCGATAAACGAATTTGCAACAAATACCGCTTGTCCGTCATATCTTCCCACGCCGCTTCCCTCAGAGGTCACTCCGTCAATATGAAGTTGTATTTCTTGATTTTTAACAAGTGACATTATTTCTTATCTCCGCTCCAGAAAATATAATCGGAAATTAAAAGTGCCCTGCAAGGCGCAGCCTCTGCTCCGTCAATTTTCAGCGGAGGTGCAACAAGGAAATAGTCTCCTTCCGAAACTTTACTTAAATCAAGCCCTTCTAAAATTGCCACATCGTCCATTAAAAGCGCTTTGTGTGTTCTGCCGCCCGACTCCTCGGTTTCAATAGACTGTGCGTCTGTTCCCACTAAATAATAACCAAGATAAGAAAGCTCCGTTGCTGCTGTCTCGTGTAAAAAAGCCTTGCCCTTTGATTTAATAAGTATTCGTTTTGTATTTCTCGGGAAATAACGCTCAACCACTGCACCCGTAATTATTCCCTCGGGTACTTCAATTACAACACAAGGGCCGATAAAAGCCGTTGGGTCAACTGATGAAATATCTTTCCCGTCATCAAGAAAATGGAGCGGAGCATCAATATGAGTTCCGTTGTGAAGCCCCATAAAAACAGTGCTTAAATTATATTCTGCGCCGTTGTCAATATTTGTTACTCTCTTAATTCTCGGTTCAGGGTCACCGGGGTAAACCTCCGAAGTGATTAAATCTCTTGAAATGTCAAAAATGTTCATTGTGCGCCTCCGATTTTTCTGTAAACTAAAAAGTCAAAGCGTATTTCTGTTTCTATATTACCTGCTAATCGAATTTTGTCACAAGCGGTAATATCTGTTTTGTAATAATAAGGAGTCATTTTGAAAAGGTTAACTGCCTCTTCGCCCGATACCGTAATTTTTCTGCTTACAGGCACTCTTTCAACAAACTCAAAGCCTTTATAAGCTGTATCTTTTTCTTCGTTTTCGTAAGTTTCTCGGTAAATTGCCTTTTTAAGTCCCATAAGGTGCATTTTGCCCGGCACGGCATAGATTAAATATCCGCCGTTTTTAAGAACTCTTAAAATTTCATTTTCAACCATGGGCGAAAAAATATTTATTGCCAAATCAATGCTATTTGACTTTACGGGCATATCAAAACTGCTTGCAACTGCAAGATGCAAATTTTTGTATTTGCCTGCCGCTGCTTTCACTGCTTCTTTGGAAATATCGAAGCCAAAAACCTCGTAGTTAATTTTTAACTTATCAAGATGTTTGCAAAGTCTGCCGTCATAATAACCTTCCCCGCATCCGCAATCGAGCACAGATAGTTTTTGACTACCGTTCAAATACTCACGGGCAATCTCATTGAGTTTATC
>CAMFPJ010000148.1 GCA_945971755.1 uncultured Clostridia bacterium | reverse complement strand
TTGCTTGCGGCAACAGGAGATTTCAGTAAATATGAAATTGCAATGAGATATTATGCTGTGGCTCATTTCAGCAAGTTTATTCCTGCGGGAAGCATTAAAATGACCACAAATAAAAATATTAACGATTTAATAAAAGCCGAGGAGACGGGAGAAGACGGAACAGTTAAAACAACAGTTGAAAAATACGGCGTAAACTGTGTTTCCTATCTTACTTTGCAGGGTAAAATTGTCACGGTTGTTGTAAATGAGGGAGCATCAAGGAATATCCGATTCAATGTGGATGCAAAAAATATGACCGTTTACACAACCACACAGGAAAAACAGCTTGAAGAAACATATAAAGGTAAAATTGAAGAAATTCCCCTTCCTTCAAAATGTATAATGACAGTAGTGTTTGAATAAAGCACATTATGCCGAGTGTGAAAATCACTCGGCACTTTTGTTTTTAGTGTTGCAATGGCAGGAATAATATGTTAAAATAAATCGATTATGTATAAAGGAGACTTTATATGTCAGACGTACAGACAAAAAAACACAAAGGCACGCACAAGGGTGCTTTTCCGATGGGCTCAGTTGTTATTATTTTAGCACTTATCGGGCTTGCAACAGTAATAGTGCTTGCCGTTTTCGGAATTAAAAATATAATATCAAAAAGCAAAAACTATGACGAATACAACAAGCTTTTAACTCCTGTGGTGCTCATTGACCCCAAAGGCTTTGACGACATTACAAAGGCAGATATGAACGAGCTTCTCGAAATGTCAATCTGGGCAATTCTCAAAAGCGATATTTCCCCTGACACTTACGAAACAGGTGCAGGCGGAATTATTATCCCCGAAAAAGATGTTGAAGCAAGCTTCAAAAAATTATTCGGAACAGAGGTAAAGCCCGTTCACGCCACTGTTGAGGGGTATGAATACGAATTCACTTACGATGCAGACGCTAAAACCTACGCAATTCCCATTACAAGTATTGCGCCCATTTACACACCGAATGTAGTAAGCGTTAAAAAATCTGCCGACACGGTAGTTTTAACTGTGGCGCTTCTTTCGGGCGAGGCTTGGCAGCAGGGTGAGGACGGCTCAATGGTTCCCCCCGCTCCCGACAAATACATTAAAGTTACCCTTCGTGTTAAAGACGGAACACAGGTAATTTCCGCGATTCAGGCAACAACTACTCCCGAAACGGGAACTACTCTTGCGCCTGCCGAAAGCAGCACTGAGGATAAAGACTTGCTCGGTCAGGCAGAGGTTGTAGCCAGCGACACAACCGCACCCCAAACACAGAATGTAACCGATGAAAACGGTGAAACAGTAACCGATGAGAACGGAAAAAACGTTACTGAAATTGTTTCTGCTGATGTGAGTGAGAACGGAGATAAAGAAAGCACCGCAGAAGAAAGCTCCTCCGCGGCACAGTAGCATATCTTAAAACCGAATAAACGGTACTAATACATACTACGCAAATTTTAAGTTTTAGTTTATATATTCAGAGAGGTTAATAAATATGCTTCAGTACGAAGAATTAAGATTACAGCTTTTAGGCCACGAGGCAGCGCTTAAAGATTTGGCAGATGCTCTCGGCCTTTCAAAAATGAAACAGGAAATTGCCGAGCTTGAGGAAAAAACCGCCGAAAACGGCTTTTGGGACGATATTAAGGCTTCACAGGTGGTTCTTAAAAGGCAAAGCACACTTAAAAATAAGGTTTCGGCTTATGAAAAGCTTTGCGGAGATTTTGATGACGCACTTGTCATGATTGAACTTGCAAATGAGGAAGAGGACGAGTCACTCATTGAGGAGTGCACACAAAGTGTGGCAAAATTTGAGCAAGACCTTGAAACAATGACGCTTTCAACGCTCCTTTCAGGTGAGTATGACGCTAAAAACGCAATTCTTACTTTCCACGCAGGCGCCGGCGGAACAGAGGCGCAGGACTGGGCACAAATGCTTTTTCGTATGTATTGCCGCTGGGGTGAGCGCCACGGATATAAGGTTACAACTCTTGACTATCTTGACGGTGACGAGGCGGGGCTTAAGTCTGCAAGTATTCTTATTGAGGGTGAAAATGCTTACGGATATATGAAAAGTGAAACGGGTATTCACCGCCTTGTCCGTGTTTCTCCCTTTGACTCTGAGGGCAGAAGACACACGTCTTTTGCGTCTGTTGAGGTTATGCCCGAAATTGATGATACTATTGAGGTTGAAATTGCACCCGAAGACATTAAAATGGACGTTTACCGGTCAAGCGGTGCAGGCGGACAAAAGGTTAATAAAACTTCATCGGCAGTTCGTTTAACTCACATCCCGACGGGCATTGTTGTTTCCTGTCAGGTGGAGCGAAGCCAGCACCAGAACAGAGAAGTTTGTATGACAATGCTCAAATCAAAACTCATTGAAATTAAAGAAAGAGAACATCTTGATAAGATTTCCGATATTAAGGGCGACCAGAAGGAAATAGGCTGGGGCAGTCAGATTCGTTCTTACGTGTTTATGCCGTATCAGCTTGTAAAAGATAACAGAACAAGTTTTGAAACAGGTAATATTTCAAATGTTATGGACGGCGACATTGACGGGTTTATTAACGCTTACCTTAAAGCCGAGTCACAGAAAAAGTTAGAACAGTAAAAAATACGGGGCGATT
>CAMFPJ010000147.1 GCA_945971755.1 uncultured Clostridia bacterium | reverse complement strand
TACACCTAAGCCTTCGTCGGCAGCGTCAGATGTGTATAAGAGACAGGCTGAATCTTTTGAAGATATACAGGTTGCAAGTGCTTTATCCTCAGGTATTACGCCCAAAAGGCGAAGATAGGTTTTATCAATAGCATCATCAAGATTTCTCTGTCTGCCCTTTTTCATAAGGCGGGTGTCAACTTTATTCAGAACCAATCTCATTTTGCTGTCGGGCATGCCGGCTTTTGAGAGCTTTTCACCCGTTATGTATGCTGCACGAAGACTGATATCATCAGGAGTGGCAATGATTATATTTTCATCCGAAACAGAGGAATAAATTTCTGTATATTCGCCGAGTCCGGCAGGCGAGTCAATCAAAATATAGTCATAAGAATCTTTATATAGCAAAATCAAATTTTCAAAATTTTCTTTTGTAAAATCCTTGGAAAGTGAAATAGGGGAAGCCAGCAAATGCAAATTGTCTGACGCAAAGAGACATGCTTTTTCTCTGTCGCAACGATTACAAATTACGTCTGACCAGTCAAAAACCACCATACTGTCAACACCTAAAAGCATATCAAGTGAGCGAAGACCTATGTCACCGTCAATTAAAAGCACTTTTTTGTTTTTTGAGAGCGCTTTGCCGATATTTGCACAGAATGTCGATTTACCGACGCCACCCTTACCCGAAAGAACAGTAATAACCTTTGCCAACACTAACACCTCCGTATCTTTAGTATTCTACCACAAAAAGCCTTTGTGTAAAAGTGTTTTTTGAAAATTTGCAAATAAAAACAACATCCGTCAAAATAACTTAAAAATTGCCGTCTGCTTTTCGGCAAAATAAATACGTTCGGACAAGTATAATAAAAAGTACAAATTAAGGCAGGTGATAAAATGGACGAGCATGATTCCGCTTTTTTAGATGAAAATACCGTAAAGGTTCCTGATTTTTTGAAAAGTGCACTTATTCAAGGTGTATTTTTCGGAATTTCTGCTCTGCTCTCTTCAGGGCAAAGTGAAATAATTTCCCCTCTTGCTTTATCATTTGTTTCCGGTTGTAACAGAAAATACCTTCTGTTCTCCGCTCTTGGCAGTATGTTCGGATATTTACTTTCAGGCGAATATGTAAACTCATTCCGATTTGTAATGGCAACTTTTATTGTCTATGTACTGCGGGCATATTTACACACTTTTCCCTCACGCCGTGACAGTTTAATTTTACCGTCATTAACAGCATCTTTTTCAGTAGCTTCAACAGGTGCGGCGGTTATGATTATCTCACCCTTTGACTCAAAATTCTTGTTTACAATAATTGCAGGCAGTATTACCTCCTTCGGCGGTGCGTATTTTTTTACCGTAACAAACCGCACATACGGCAAAATAAAAGAAAAATTACCGATTTTACCGAAAGATTTAACTGCTCTTATGATTTCGGCAATTATCATTTTCTCGTCCCTTACACGTGTTAGCTTTCTTGGAGTAACGCTCGGCGGAATTGCCGAGACTCTTTGTATTATTACATTTGCCTACCTTTTCCATGAGAGCGGCGGCGCACTTACGGGAATCGGCGGAAGTCTCGGAACATTTCTGTTAAGCGGAAGTCCCATCAGCTTTTCCTTTAGTATTGCGGGGCTTTTTGCAGGGCTTTTTTCATATTCAAACAAGTTCTTGTGTGCCATGGCATATATTTTCGCCTACGGTGCATCATTTGTTTACCTCGGCGGTGAAAAGAAAACACTCGGTCTTCTTATTGAATGTGCAATTGCATCGGTTATTTTTATTTTACTCCCGAAAAGTGTTTTATCAGATATAAAAAATTCTTTGTCAGTTAAGTCAAACGACTCACAGGACAGCGAGATGATTAAACAAAAGCTCGGACTTGTCCGTGATGCCCTTGAGGTAACAAAATCAACCGTTACAAAGGTTTCGGATATGCTGTCCGAAAAAGCTCCGGCAGACAAGGCAGGCGTTTACCTTCGGGTTCGTGACTCAATTTGCTCCGGCTGCGGCGGATACAGCAACTGCTGGGGAAGACAGCTTTCGGAAACTGTACAGGGCTTTGACGAAATGCTTGAATATATTCGCAAAACAGGTAGTATTACGCCGTCAACTGCGCCCTCTGAAATTTCATCAAAATGCATAAGAATTATGTCGCTTTGCGACAGTTTTAACAAGAGTTACTCATCATATTCCGCAAGATTTGCGGCAGAGGGGAGAATTAACGAAATGAGGAAAATCACAAGTGACCAATATGACAGCTTTTGCCTAATGATTAACGATATTTTAGAAGGCTTTCAAAGCGATTTGCGCTCCGTTCCCTCACTGTCAACAAAAATTTCAACTGCAATTGAGGGACTTGGCGTTTCGGGAAATGTTACTTACAGCGAAGGCTTTGGTGGAAAATCATTCGTAAATCTTGAATTGCCTGCAACAACCTCTGTTACCGACAAAAGTATTACTGAATGTGTGGGCACCGCTCTTGGCAAAGAGTTTCCCCTTCCTGTGACGGTGAACGGAGAAAAAGACAAAATGCTTTTTCTTTGGGAAAAAACGGAAATTGACGTAAAATGTGAATACTTTCAAATATCTGCTGACTCAGGCGATATTTGCGGCGACTGTTTTGACGCGTTTTATGACGGCAGGGGCAGTTTTGTAGCAGCGTTAAGTGACGGAATGGGAACAGGCTCACGTGCGGCAGTTGACTC
>CAMFPJ010000146.1 GCA_945971755.1 uncultured Clostridia bacterium | reverse complement strand
CGAACCGGTGTACCCTTGTAGTTAATTTGAGTCGAATAGTACTGCGACACAATAAACTGAGAAACATAATCCGAAAGGTCACCGAGAGCGCGGGTTGCAAGCATATTTGATGAGTCCTTATCAAGTCTCGGAACACTCGAAAAGTCAATTTCTGCAACTTCTTCTGTAAAGTTGCCGTCCTGAACCTTAATAATATTTCTATAAGACTTTGCGCGGAAAAAAACTGCGCCTGTAAGGTAACCGATACCGATAATTACTGCCATTACAAGAAGAATAGCCATAGGAATCTTCATTTTATTCTTTGCGGCTTCCATTTTTTCAGGTCTTAAGTAAGCTCCGGAGAAAACTCCGTAAAGAGCAATAAAAATTACCACCGACAAAGCAAGCCAAATGTACATTTCGATTGCTTTGAAATTAAGTGCCGGAAGCATAAAGTAATAAAGCACCGCTGAAATCACAAGGGTGAAAACAAGCGCAAGTGCAATTCTTTTGCCCTCAGAAGCACTTTTTTTCTTCTTGCCGTTAAAATCAACTTTAATAGGTTTCACAAAATCGCCTCATTTCAAAAAAATATGTACAAGGTTATTATACTTTATTTTTGACGTATTTACAAGTACATAGACAAAAAATAAGAACGGTGCGTGCCGTTCTTTATTTTTATTATAAGATTTTCTTGCAATAGGGCTCGCAAACGCACGCTTCGCAGTGTGCTTTTCTTGCAGTGCAGGTGTCTCTTCCGTGAAGAACACAGCGATGGCAAAAATCGTTGCTTTCCTCGGGCGGCAAGATTTTTTTTAGCTCCATTTCCACTTTTTTCGGGTCTTTAACATTCACAAGCCCCATTCTGTTGGAAATTCTGATTAAATGAGTATCTGCAACAACGGCAGGCTTTTTGTACACGTCGCCCACAATTAAATTGGCAGTCTTTCTGCCAACGCCCGAAAGAGTTGTTAAATCTTCAATGTTATCGGGTACGACTCCGCCGAATCTGTCACGAACACCCTTTGCCATTTCGATTATGTCCCGTGCTTTGCCGTGATAAAAACCGCAGGAATGAATAATTTCCTCAATGTCTTTTACATCGGCATTACAATAATCATCTAAAGTGCAATATTTAGAAAAAAGAGCGGGAGTAACCAAATTCACTCTCGCATCGGTGCACTGTGCCGAAAGGCGTGTTGCAATCAAAAGCTCAAACGGGTTATTTGCCGTAAGGCTGCAAACCGCCTTGGGATATTTAGTTTTTAATGCTTCCAATAAAAATAATGCTCGCTCTTTTTTTGTCATAATAATTACTTTCTTGACGTTTCGTCCTGAAGTCCTAAAAGATAGTCAGCCGAAACATTGAAAAATTTACAAATTGCTATTATGTCACCAAGGCTCGGCTCCGTAGTGCCGGTTTCCATAAATGAAACTTTACGCTGTGTGATGCCCAGTGCGTTCGCCAAATCCTTTTGAGTGATAGTCGGTATCTTGGCGCACCTGAGACTCTTCAGCCTTTCATTAAACTTCATTTTTCAACACTCCATTTTTTTGCGTGCGATAATCTTAACATAAAAAATCACTTTTGAAAAGGTGCAGTTTGAAAATATCTATACAAACTTTTTGATTAAATTTTGTAAGGTTTTACAAAGATTTTTCGGTGTCTGTTTTAGTCGAAAATTATCTATTCAGAACATATTGGGTAGGTAAAACTTTGTTCACCCAACAGGTTGTATTTTTTTGTATTTTTGTATATAATGTTATAGTAAACTAATAAAAACGAATCAGGAGTGATTATTTTTGAAAGAAATCGGCATACGCGAACTTAAAGAAAATTTTGTTTCCATGATTTCCGACCAGTGGGCATTATTAACCTCCGGCAACATTCAGAACTACAATATGATGACGGTAAGCTGGGGAGGTATAGGCGAACTTTGGGGCAAAGACGTTTGCTTTGTATTCGTACGCCCGCAGAGATATACATTTGAGTATATGGAGAAAAACGAATATTTTACACTTTCCTTTTACGGCGGTGAATACAAAAAGGAGCTTGGCATTTGCGGCAGCAAATCGGGGCGTGACACAGACAAGACCGCGCTTACGGGTTTAACCCCCATAGAAGTCGGTGACACAGTTTCGTTCAAAGAGTCAAAAGTTACCGTGCTTCTTCGCAAAATTGCGTACCAGGATATGAAGCCCGACGGCTTTTTAGCACCTGAAATTATGGGTAATTACAAATTGAACGATTTCCACCGTACTTATGTTGGCGAAATAATTAAGGTTTTTGTTGAGAAATAATTAAACTTATAAACATTTTTCGGGGCGGATTTCCGCCCTTATTTTTTTGCAAAAAATTCCATTTTGTTTTTGAATATAAACTACCTTTATGAGCAAAATATTACTGTAATTTTTTTGATATAACTTTACTTCCTGTTAAAGGAGAAACCCTTTGCGAGATTTTCACAGAATCCCACCACCGCAAGCGGTCCCCCTCCCTTTGACAAGGGAGGCTAAACAAGGGAGAATTTATATATGAAAGCAACTGGGATTGTGAGAAGAATTGACGATTTGGGAAGGGTTGTTATTCCTAAAGAGATTAGAAGGACTATGCGTATTCGTGAGGGCGACCCGTCACATACAACATTGACACCTTTCGACAAGTTTTGTATTGCGATACATAGTGTGGTAAATAGGTATAAAATAAAATCGGAGTGATTTTCACTCCGATTTATACTATCTAAAATTTCTATGACAGTTTTGTTTTAAGAACGCCTTGATTT
>CAMFPJ010000145.1 GCA_945971755.1 uncultured Clostridia bacterium | reverse complement strand
CAGTAATACAGATACAGACGGTAAATATGGCTTGTCCTTTTGAACGGTGTATAAGCGTCGTATAAATCTCTCGGCATCTGCGGCGGTATCGTAATCACCGTTGCAGGAATACTGCCGAAGCTGCGGTAGGTGCGCCTAATTTCCTGTTCTATAAACTCCGGCGTCCATTTCTCGTTGAGGGTATCCAATCGGGTAAAGCCTTTATACTGCGGCAATTTTACTTTCCAATGCTTGCCGCTGAAATCCACCTCGTAGCCTTTTCTTACAAGGAATTTTTCAAAAAGGCGGAGATTGTTACTGCAATACATAGCATTGGAAATATCTTCTCGGTACACATTGTATCGGGTAGGCTTGCCTGCCTTTTCGTCAAGCCATACAGGTCTGCTCGGCGCTTTGTGCGGATTGCTAATTACCGACAATCCGTATTCAATGCACAGTGCGTCCGAAGTGTCCCGTAGTCTTTGCCGTTCCGTATTGGAATAGTTGTATTTCTTTCCATCAAGAAAAGATACGGAGTTAAAGGCGAAATGATTGTGAATATGGTCTTTGTCAAGGTGTGTGGTTACAACGATTTGGTATTTATCTCCCCACATTTCCCGTGCCAGCTTCACACCGATTTCGTGCGCCGTTTCGGGCGAAACCTCACCAACCTGAAAGCTTTGATACCCGTGCCAAGCGATATATTTATCGTCTTTGCCGTATCGCATTTTTGTCAGTATCATCTGTTGAAGTGCAGTTTGCTTTAAGCAATTAAGGGCGGAAACATATTCGCCCTTTTCCGTTTTCGCAGGATTCTGCACATAAGAAAACACATTGAAAAAATCCGCCGTGCCTTTCGGAACGGTCTTGTCGGGATTCTCCACATAGTCGATTAAATCTTTCAGGTTTCCTTTAATATGCCATAATGAAGTTACCGCCATATCACACCGCCTCCTGCAAATCAAGGATAAGACGCTCGATTTCCCTGCACTCATCAGCCGCCTGCGGATAATACGGGATACATTTTTCAAAGGCGGCGTGCAGTTCATAAAGGGCGTTCATCATATCCCAGAACGCTTTCGGTGGCTCAGGCTTCGGCGTATTGCCATTGCAAAGCTGACGGATAAATTCCGTTTGTGACAGTCCGCACAAGGCAGAACACCTTTTCAGTTTTTCGTTTTCTTCTTCGGTCAGTCTTAAAGTTATGACCGTTTTATCTTTCTTATCTTTCAAAATTATCATCTCCTTTTCATAAATTTTGGTGGTTTTATCAGGGTTATAGGGCAGAATGCCCTGAGAACAGTCCGCCGCCCATTCGGGTGCGGATTGGGATTTTGGTATCAAAATCCGATGCTCGTTATCCCTGTGGACAGGGAAATACCGTTCTCCTGCAAATTACTCCTATCTCTTTAATTTAGGCCTTTGCAACTGTCACTAAAACTGTCACAATAACCGTCACTTCCGGTAGCCGTAGTTGGTTAAACGGATAATCCTTTTTCGGTTGGTGCGGCGAAACTGAATTACAATATCCCGTTTGTAGAAATATTCGTAATCAAAGCGGTGCAGTAATTTTGTGACGGTATTGGGCGGAGTGTAACTGTCACCGATTTCAGCAAGCAGTTCGGTTGCCGCGCCTTGCCATTCCCGTCGGTTTTCCATAAACCGTAATACTTTCCGAAGAAAAGGGTGGTTCTCAGTCAGTATAGGCTTGCTCTTATCCGGCATTTCTCCGAGGATTTCCGCCACAAGCCGTTCACCCTTTGTCATCTCTTTCAAAGCTGTCACTTCCTTTCTCCTTTGTGGTGGT
Organism: uncultured Clostridia bacterium; assembly: GCA_945971755.1. Classification (GTDB taxonomy): domain Bacteria; phylum Bacillota; class Clostridia; order Oscillospirales; family Acutalibacteraceae; genus Fimenecus. Next base: position 1,018 of record CAMFPJ010000145.1, on the reverse strand, counting down.
AAAAGCGATGTCATTTTGGCTCAATAATCTTTCGTGACATCACTTTTGTGTCAATTTGGCTCAGCTTTTGCCGTTCTACCCGAATGTCGTTTTTGTATGCCTGCCCCTGCTTTTTCAGCGGCGTTGTTTCGCTCTCGTCATTTATGACGGTTATCGCAAAATCATATCCCATTCGGACGGTCATTCAGTTGTTAAGTAAAGCGGCTTTTCATACCCCTCCAATGAGTAGCCAGCGGGAAGGGCAAAAATATGCCTTTTTTGAAAATTTCTTCAAAAGTTTTTCTTCCTATATTTAATTGCTGACTTTTTTCGGAGTTTGGCAAAATTATTTTTGTAAACTTCCCACTAAGGCAATAATGGGCAAAACAAAAAGCCGCTACACAGACATCAAGAATCTGCGGGAGCATTGCTCTCGCTTCAAAATGATGTTCTATGTAACGGCTTTGAAATTCAAAGACGGGACTGTTTTGCACCCGTTCACTCGCTGACAGTACCAAAAAGCATAGAGTGGCGGTGACGATATTTTCTCTTAGCATACCGCTGGCATTGGGCGGCTTTTGCCGCATCTCTCAATCTTACATCAATATTCAGTTGTCCGTGACGGTTAAACTGTCACATCATCATTATACAGAACAAGCGTTCTATTGTCAATGTTAAAATCGCTTAATTTGTAAAATTAATTCGAAAATTGTTGAAAAATAGTTGACATGAGAATATAATGTATGTATACTAATATGATTTAGTTTCTGAATTCTAAATGGGTGGCTTGGGATAAAAGGAGATATTATGAATATGCACGATTTCGAGTATGTTCCTAAAGAAGAATGGGAGCCGATTAGAGATGAACTTTTTGAAATTATCCACCGATTGCAAAACGAGGTTAGAGATAAATTTACCTTTCAATACTATTTTGTTGGCAGTAGCAACCGAAATATGATAACCCGTGACAGAAAATCTAACAAAGGTTTTGACTTCGATGTGAATATTGAAGTCAATGATCCCGACGAAGATTATTCTG
>CAMFPJ010000144.1 GCA_945971755.1 uncultured Clostridia bacterium | reverse complement strand
GCCTGCTCAATATCAGCAATAATGTCATCAACATTTTCAATACCTACAGAAAATCTCACAAGGTCGGGTGTTACACCGCATTCAACAAGCTCTTTGTCCGAAAGCTGCCTGTGTGTTGATGAAGCAGGGTGGAGAACGCAGGTTCTTGCGTCTGCAACATGAGTTACAATAGCGGCAAGTTTGAGATTATTCATAAACTCTTCCGCTTTATCTCTGCCACCCTTTACGCCGAATGAGATAACACCGCAGGTGCCTTTGGGCATATATTTCTTTGCAATTTCATAGTCTTTGCTTGACTTAAGACCGGGGTAATTGACCCATGAGATTTTATCGTTGTTCTCAAGGTATTCTGCAACTTTTTGTGCGTTTTCACAATGTCTTTCAACTCTGACTGCAAGGCTTTCAAGACCTAAATTTAAAAGGAATGAGTTGAATGGAGATGGTGTTGAGCCATAATCACGAAGAAGCTGTGCAACTATCTTTGTGATGTAACCAGCTTTGCCGAAATCTTTAGCGTAAGTTGCGCCGTGGTAACTCTCGTCAGGCTCTGTCATACACGGATATTTGTCGTTTTGATACCAGTCAAAGTTACCGCTGTCAACAACGCAGCCTCCGATAGTTGAAGCATGACCCTCCATATATTTTGTAGTTGAATGAGTAACAATATCTGCACCCCATTCAATAGGATGGCAGTTAATAGGAGTCGGGAATGTGTTGTCAATGATGAGCGGAACACCGTGTGAGTGGGCAATACGTGCAAATTTTTCAATATCAAGAACGTCAAGCGACGGGTTTGCAACAGTTTCGCCGAACACGGCTTTTGTATTGGGCTTAAATGCTTTTGCAATTTCTTCTTCACTTGCTCTCGGGTCAACGAATGTAACGTCAATACCGATTTTTCTCATTGTAACATTGAAAAGATTGAATGTTCCGCCGTAAATTGTTGCGGCACTGATAAAGTGGTCGCCCGAGCCGAGAATATTGATAAGTGAGAAGAAGTTTGCCGCCTGACCCGAAGCTGTAAGAACTGCGGCGTATCCGCCCTCTAATGCTGCAATCTTTGATGCAACAGCATCACTTGTCGGGTTAGCAAGACGGGTGTACATATAACCGGGTTCAAGGTCAAAAAGCTTTGCCATATCGGCAGATGTATCATATTTGAATGTTGTGCTTTCGTAAATGGGCAAAACTCTCGGCTCACCGCTTTTCGGCTGCCAACCGCCCTGCACGCATTTTGTTTCTATTTTCTGATTAGGATCAAATCCCATTTCTAACACCTCTTTTATAAACTTGCTTTAATAGCCGCTAAAAGTTCATCATATTCTTCAAAAGCAGGAATATCGGGGTTGTCTGCCTTAATCTTGTCGGTACTCTTGAAAAGAAAGCCTGCTTTACTTGCTTTAATCATACCAAGGTCATTGAAGCTGTCTCCGCTTGCAATAGTTTCAAAACCAATTGACTGAAGAGCCTTAACGGTTGTAAGCTTTGAGTTTTCAACTCTCATTCTAAAACCTGTAATTTCACCGTTTTCTGCAACTTCAAGAGTGTTGCAGAAAATTGTGGGCATACCGAGCTTCTTCATTAAAGGGCCTGCAAATTGTGTAAATGTATCACTGAGAATAATAACCTGAGTCATACTTCTTAATTCGTCAAGAAATTCTTTAGCGCCGGGCATCGGGTCGATTTTTGCAATAGTTGCCTGAACTTCTTTAAGACCTAAGCCGTGTTCTTTAAGAATATCTAAACGATATTTCATAAGTTTATTGTAGTCAGGCTCATCTCTTGTTGTCTTTTTAAGTTCCGGGATACCGCTTTCTTCTGCAAAGGCTATCCAGATTTCCGGTACCAATACACCTTCCATATCAAGGCATACAATGTTCATATCACTCATAACAATTCTCCGTTCTAAAATTTAATATTATACAATTATATATCATTTAATTGCTTTTTTCAACAATTTTCATCAATACCCCAGTGGCTTATGTTTCCTGTCTGCATAGCGCCGATAATTTTTGCACGAAGGGCGGGGTATTTTTTCTCCAAGGTTTTTATCAGTTCTTTCGTTTCTTCCCTGTGAGTTTTTTCGTCGGCGGGACAACGGCTTTTTACAATCGGTATATTCTCTTTGTTAACAACACGCTCAATGTCGCTTTCGTATGCGAAAATCAGCGGTCTTATCATATATAAATCTTTTCGTGAAAGGTACGAAACAGGGGAGAAGCATTCGGCTCTGCCGCCTGAAAAAAGATTCATAAGAAATGTTTCTGCCGCGTCGTCAAGGTGGTGCCCGAGGGCTATTTTATTACAGCCCATCTCTTTGGCTGTGTCGTGAAGAAGTCCTCGCCTCATTCTCGCACAAAGGGAGCAGGGATTGCTTTCTTTGCGCACCTCAAAAATAATATGATATAGCTCTGTGGGCTTAATTAAATATTCGATATTGTATTCACGGCAAATCTTTTGAATTTCGGAGTAATCAGCGCCTTCCCCGTTAAAATACGGGTCAAGAGTAATTGCACAAAGTTCAAACTGTTTAGGGTAAAATCTTTTAAGGTTTGCAAGGCAGAGGAGCAGTGCCATACTGTCTTTACCGCCTGAAACACAAACGGCAATTTTGTCGCCGTCTTCAATCATATTGTACTTTTCAACTGCCGCACGAACCAGGCTTAAAAGCTTTTGCATTTTTTCGCCTCCTTGTTTTTCTATATTTTATATCTTAAAACATTAAAAGTAAATAAAACGCATAAAAATTCTTTATGAGAAAAATATATAAAAAACAGAGTATATTAAAGAAAAACAGAGATATATAT
>CAMFPJ010000143.1 GCA_945971755.1 uncultured Clostridia bacterium | reverse complement strand
GGCTTCGGAGACTATTTCACAGATTTGGCAGTTGCACAAAACGGTGATATTTTCGCAGTTGCATCACTTTCGTCAGATGCGTCAAAGGAACAGTACGGCAATAAGGGTTATGCCGACGCAGGTATTTTCAAATTCAAGAGTGATCTTTCGGTAGTATTCGCAAGAAGCTTCGGCGGCTCAAAAGCAGAGTACTTCCCCTCAATTTGCGCAACTAATGACGGCGGCTGCATTATTGCCGGTGCGTCTTCGTCCGCTGACGGCGACCTTCAGGACATCGGCAACAAGGGCGGTAAAGACGCTGTCATTGCAAAATTTACCGGTGCAGGCAAAACTGTGTTTGTCTCTTCTTTTGTAGGCGCTAAAGACGACAGCTTCTCGGGCGTTGCCGTAACAGCTCAGGGCTACATTATTGCGGCAGGCACTTCGGAGTCAGGCACAAGAGATTTCCGCACCATAGGCAACAAGGGCGGTAAAGATGCTTTTGTAGTACGCTTTAACGCAAACGGCTCCTTGCAGTCTGCAATGGGTCTGGGCGGCAGCGGTAACGATTCCTCGTCGGCAATTTGCTTTACCTCCGGCGGTCAGACAATCATTACAGGCACAACATCAAGTACCGACGGCGATTTCTCAAATATGAAGCCCGCAAGTGACGGCAAAAATAATATTGCATTCATCAGAACAGTTACGTTTTAATTAGGTAGGCGCAGATATGTTGCAAAATTACGGTGTTTTGCCAAAATCTCATAAAATACTTTGGGTGAGTTTACGTATAATTATGCTCGCCTGGGGTATTTTCGGGCTTTTTCACGGGTCGGTCGTTGAGTTTTTGGAAGCGATTTTCGCAATAATATTTACTCACCTTTGGGACTTTTTTCAGATTTTCGGCACACGCTCATTTATCATTGAAGTTTCGCCCGAAACACAAACAGGGCTTAATATTTTCATTTTCACTGCGGTGTGCATAGGCTCAACGGTTAACAACAGAACAGATTTTGAGCATATTGACGTTTTAACTCATTTTATTGCAGGGTTTATTTCCGCTTATTTCGGTTATGACCTTGCCAATATAATTTTCCGTAAAAGAGGGTATCTCGGTCCCGCAATTTCGTCATTTTTCGCCATTTGCTTTTCACAGTTTATTGCTGTGGGTTGGGAAATCTACGAATTTTCAATGGACAGTATTTACGGACTTAACCTTCAACGGCGCGAAACAGGCGTAATTGACACAATGTGTGACTTTTGCGTTTGTGCCGCAGGCTCCGTTCTCGGTTTGCTTGCCGTATCGTTTATTCGCAACGGAATTATCGGCAAAAATAAGGAAAAAATCAAAGAGCAAAACAGACTTAAAGAAGAACAAAGGCTTCTTAAGGATAAGCTTTACGAAGAATATGTCAAGGAGGAGAATAATGGGTAAAAGAATTGTTGTTTTTCTTCTTGCTTTGTGTTTGATTTCAATTTCCCTTTACGGCTGCTCCGGCAGGGCTGAAATCACAGTCGGCGGCACTAAGGTTTCAAATGATGTTACAGCATATTTCAAAACTCTTGTAAAAGAGGGCGAGGATGTAAAGCCGCTTGTTTCCCGATACGTTGCAGTTAACTCGGAATTTAAGAATAAGGGGTTATCGGTTCCCGCAAGTGAAAGAGCCGCTCTTTCCGAAAAAGTCAATGACCTTTGGCATTTATACGGCAGTTATTACGAAAGCAAAGGTATTTCAAAGGAAACGATTTATAAAATAGAACTTTCTAAGGTTTACGAAACGCTCCTTTTGGAAGAGCGTTACAGCGAAAACGGAGAGTCACCTTTAAGTGAAAGTGATATTAAAGCATATTTCCGTGACAATTATGCATCTATCCGCTTTGTTACAGGTTACCTTTTCAATGTTGACGAAAACGGTACAACCGAAATGACAGAGGAGCAAAAAAACGCCCTTACAAGCAGTTTTAACGCAGCTGCAACAGCCATTAACGGCGGAACGGATATTTCCGAAGCAATTTCCCTTTTAGGCTCTCCCGAAATTCACAGTGCGGTTGTTTCCTCAACTGACATCGGAAGTTTTCCCGACGGCTTTTTTGATGCGATTAAAAAGCTTGACACAAACAAATCTGCCGCAATAGTTCTGGGCAGTTACGTTTTCCTTGTTCAGAGAATGGACGCGGAAGACGGCGAGTATGAGTGTTACAGTGAATACCGTTCAGACTGTCTTTACCAAATGAAAGGCGAAGAGTTTGAAAAAATTGTTGCAGACCTGGCAAAGCAGTACAAATAAATGAAAAAAATTAAAAGGACGGTTTGTGAACGAACTTTCTGTGTTCAGTTTACTTTACCGCCCTTTTTTGTTTTGCAAAGTTTATTAAATTTTCTCTTGTGTTTGTAAGCTCTCCGTCAAGAACTTTTCGGAGCATTGTTTTCAGCGTTTCGCCGATTTCTCTGCCTTCTATTCCAAGGTCCGATAAATCGTTACCGCCTATTTTCAGGTCGCTGACGCTCCAACAGTCCCCCTGTTCGTAAATTTCCTGTGCAAAAGATTTAAGCCCCTCAAAAAATTCATTACCAAGGAAATATTCGGGTTTTTTGGCTGTGTTATCACACCGTTTTACCTCAACAATTTCCAAAAGACGCTCAATTCCGAACATACTTAAGGCATATTTAATTTTTTGCTCGTCATATTCGGGCTTTCCGTCTTCACCTTTTTTGAGAAGCTTTATTCCGTGAAACCGAACAAACGCCAAAATTCTGTCTTTTTCATCATTTGAAAAGCGAAGATTTGAAAGCACCCGTTCTGAAATTTCCGCACTTTTTTCAGGGTGATTCTTAAAGTGCATTTCACCGTTTTCATC
>CAMFPJ010000142.1 GCA_945971755.1 uncultured Clostridia bacterium | reverse complement strand
GTTTGGGACAATCGCTTCCGTTACACGGAACAACTTATAAGAATGGGCGCTAAAATTTCCGTTGACGGTAAATCGGCATTTATTGAAGGTGTTGAAAATCTTCACGGGGCTTGTGTCAGGGCTGACGACCTTCGAGCAGGGGCGGCAATGGTAATTGCAGGGCTTTGTGCAGAGGGTGAAACTCAAATTGAAGAGATTTACCACATCAAACGCGGTTATGACCACATAATCGAAAAATTCCAAGACTTGGGAGCAGATATTGAGCTGCGTGACATTCCCGATGAAAGAAATTCAGTTTTGGAAGTTGGCTAAAACTAATGACGGCGAGTCGAGTAAACCTTGATTCGCCTTTTTTAATAAGAAAGGTTTTTCTATGGCAAAATTTTGTCCGCTTTTCTCGGGTTCAACGGGAAATTCAACTTACATAGGCTCCGGCTCTGACGGAATACTCATTGATGCGGGAGTCGCTTCAAAAAGACTTGAGCAGTCTCTTTGGAGAATCGGCGTTAACACCGAAAATATAAAGAATATTTTTATAACTCACGAGCATACAGACCACATAAGCGGTCTTCGGGTTTTCACAAAAAAGCACAGTTGCCGTGTTTTTATGACCGAGGGAACAAAGACTGCACTTGAAAAGACAGACGCTCTTGACAATGCAAATGAAGTTATTGTTATTCCCGAAGAGGGTGTGGAAATCGGCAATATGTGTGTAAAAAGTTTTCATACCTCGCACGATACTATGGAGCCTTGCGGATACACGGTTGATATTGCCAACGGCAGAAAAATGGCGGTTGTTACCGATTTAGGTCTTGTCACTACCGAGGTTTTAGGAAATATTCTCGGAGCAGATTTGATTTTACTTGAGTCTAATCACGATGTTAATATGCTTCAGTGCGGCGGTTACCCATATATGCTTCAGCGCAGAATTTTAGGTGCAAAAGGTCACCTTTCAAACGACGCTTGCGCCGAAACCGCACAAAAGCTGATAAGAAACGGCGCTACCCGAATAATTCTCGGTCATTTAAGCAGAGAGAATAACCTTCCTGCCCTCGCTTACAGGTGTACCGAATCGGCTCTTTCGGAAATAGGAGCAAAAGAGGGAGTCGATTATTTAATTCGTGTTGCAAAACCCGAATGGGACGAAAAGGCGATGATTTTATGATGAATGTTCAGCTTATTGTCTTGGGAAAACTAAAAGAGAAGTTCATGAAAGATTTTTCGGGTGAATATGAAAAACGGCTCGGGGCTTTTTGCAAACTGACTGTTACGGAGCTTGAACCCGTAAAATTGCCGGAAAATCCATCGGAAAAAGAAATTGAATACGCATTGTTAAAGGAGGCAGGGCAGATACGTGACAAAATGCTTTCTAACGCATACGTGTTTTCAATGTGCATTGAGGGAAAAACTGTTTCGTCAGAGGCCCTTTCGGAGAAAATCGAAGATATTGCCCTTTCCGGAAAGAGCAATATTGTGTTTATAATCGGAAGTTCCTTCGGGCTTCACGAGAGTATTAAAAAGATGTCGGATTTTCGCCTTTCCATGTCACCCATGACCTTTCCGCACAAGCTTGCACGAATAATGCTCCTTGAACAGATTTACAGAGCATTTTCCATATTGAACAACGGTAAATATCATAAGTAAAATTTATAAAATTTCTACACTTTGTTATCAATTTGTTAAAATTTACAAGTTATTATAAATTCAAAAGGAGGCAGAAAAATGCCAAAAGGGAAAATATTAGTAGTTGACGACAATGCAAATATTTGCGATTTGCTTCGCATGTATCTTGAAAAAGAGGACTTTTCGGTTTCTATTGTAAATAACGGGCTTGACGCCGTAAAAACTTTCGGAGAAGAAAGCCCTGATTTAGTTCTTCTTGACATAATGCTTCCGGGACTTGACGGCTGGCAGGTTTGCCGTGAGATTAGAAAGACAAGTGACAAACCTATTATTATGCTGACCGCTAAAGACGAAACATTTGATAAGGTGTTGGGTCTTGAGCTGGGCGCTGACGATTACGTTACAAAGCCCTTTGATGCAAAAGAGGTTGTTGCCCGCGTTAAAGCGGTTCTTCGCCGCTCGGGCGGTAAGCAAAATTCCGATATTAAAGAGGTTCATTACGACAAGCTTTCCATTAACCTTTCAAATTACGAGATGAAGGTTAACGGCGTTCAGGTGGACACTCCGCCCAAAGAACTGGAGCTTATTTATCACCTTGCTTCAAATCCCGACAGAGTTTTCACCCGTGACCAGCTTCTTGACGAGGTTTGGGGATTTGATTACTACGGTGACTCAAGAACGGTTGACGTTCATATTAAAAGACTTCGTGATAAGCTCAAAGGAGTATCACCCGAGTGGGAGCTTTGCACAATTTGGAGTGTAGGATATAAGTTTGAAACACATGGAAAGAAATAAGAAGATAAAGAGGTTCTTTAAGGACAGGGCTTCACGGGTAAAAAGATTTTTTACGCATCTTCCGCTTTTTGCAAAGTTCCTTGTAATGATGACTTCGCTCATTTTAATCAGTTATATTGTTCTTTCAACGGCACTTTTGGTGTTCCTTTCAAACAATTGGTCAAAGGTGCAGAAAGATACTTTAACGGACAGCGTTTTAACAAATGCACGGTATTGCGAGCGAATACTTGAGTCCTGTAACAGTGAAAAGGATATGCAAAATGCCATGATGCTTATGTGTAATAATATAGGCATTACTGCAAAATCTACTAATACGGATATGTTCCTTTGCGACACTGACGGCACCGTTATTATTTGTAAAGATGCTTTTCAAAACGGATACTCTTATTCGGGAGAAATGGTTTGTTTTTCGCATCAGGGGTATAAG
>CAMFPJ010000141.1 GCA_945971755.1 uncultured Clostridia bacterium | reverse complement strand
GGTACAGATGCTTACAACTATGAAAATGTTTGTGAAAACATTTACAGGTTTGCACCGTTTGTAGTTGACACAAAACTTCTTCTTTGCACACACGCTACTGACGAAAGATTACCGCTTTCTGCAGTACCGGGAGCACTTAAGTTTTTTAAGAGATACATTAAGATTATGACTCAAGATTAAAGGAAAAAGATTATGAGTAAATATACTTTCCGTGAAACAACGGATATGGCTGAATTTAATAAGTTTTCAGAGGAGAACGGCGGTTCGGTTTACCAAACATCTTACTGGGCAAAGGTAAAGTCAAATTGGGCACCCACATTCTTTATGGGCTATGAGGGTGACACACCCGTGCTTTCGGCACTTTGCCTTGAACGTAATGTAAAAATAACAAAGTTGTGGTATTGCCAAGACGGATTTGTTTGTGACACTTATAATGATGAACTCGTTGCGGAATTTGCAGAGTTTATCAAGTCAGAAATGAAAAAAAGAGGAATTTGTGCGTTGATTACCGACCCTCTCGTTGCAGAAATAATCAATAAGGAACGTCAGGATATTTCAGCAATCAATTCACTTTTCAAAGCAGGCTTTGTCAGAAACCCCGAAGAGAAAAGATACGATTATCTCGTTCAGCCAACAGTAACCGTTCAGTCAAGACTTACGGGGCACACACCGCAGTCTTTTCTTTCTAAATGCGAAAAAGGTGTTCGTCACGGTCTTAACAGTGCAGAAGACGGCGGACTTGTTGCAGAAAATTACGATGCTTCATCACTTCGTGAGAATCCTGAAAAAATGGACGATTTCTATGAAGTAATAACCGAAGTTTCCGACCGTGTTTCATTTATCCAGCGTGAAAAGAGTTATTATGAAAATATTATTTACGCTCTTGAAGGCAAGGCTGTTTTAACTTTGATTTATATTGACAATCTTAAAAGAATTGCCAAGTATTGTGAAGCGGTTGACAGAAAAGAAGAATTAAAAAAGAAACTTGAAGAACTTGAAAATGGGGAGAAAAAAGACAAGAAGGCAATTTCTGTAATAAAGAAAGAAATAGATTCATACACGGTTACAATTAACCGTAATGAAAGAATTGAGAAAGAACTTCGTGAAAAATACGGCAATGGTTTTCCGCAAAAGATTTGCCTTAGCGTCGGTATTACTACTCATTTCGGAAAAACCGCTATTTGTCTTTACGGCGGAACAAGAAATCTTCTTCGCAACACCTTGCGCACAACCCACTTTCTTAACTGGGTGCGAATTGAAGACAGTTTCCGTCTCGGAATGGATTTTCACGACCTTGGCAGAATTACAGGCGACCCATACGACGAAAATAACATTCTCTACGGACTTTGCCAATACAAAAAGAGTTATAACGGTGAAGTTACCGAGTATGTTGGTGAAATGTACCTTATTGCCGATAAATTGAAATTCAAAATTTTCAAAGATTTGTTTCCGACAGTTATTCACCTGAAAAATAAATTTTTCAAGAGTGCGATTAAGTCAAAAACCGTTAAAAACAGTGCGGAATAAAAGGAGCAATTATGTACGCTTTCAAGGAAAACATTGATATAAAAGATTTCACCGAATTTGCAAACAGCTTTTCGGGCGCTCCGATTCAGCAAACACAGTCTTGGACCGTGCTTAAAAATAATTGGAAGCCCCACTTTTGCGGAATTTACAAGGCAGATGTGCTTTGCGGAGTTTGTTTAATTCTTGTCCGTGAACTTTTGCCGGGCTTTAAGTATGCCTATGCGTCTCGCGGTCCTCTTTTAGATTACGGCGACAAAGAAGTGATTAAAGCTTTTCGCGACGGTGCAGAAAAGTTTTGTAAAGCTAACGGCATTTATTCAATAACAATTGACCCGCTTATCCCTGTGGGCAAAACACTTCCCGAAATTCCCGCTGAGAATTTTCTTGATATCTTCGATTTGGAAAAGGGCAAAGAACATTTTCAAAACTTTGTTGATGCAGGTTTTGTTCACGGCGGGTTCGGAAAGGGGCTTCACGATGCGGTTCAACCCCGCTTTAACGCTCTTATCCCCCTAAAAAAAGCGGACGGAACTCCTCTTAAGTTTGACGAGCTAAAAAAGAATTACAAACAAAAAATTCGTAAATATTATGCAAATTTTCAGTCTGCGAGAGGTCTTTATTATGAGCGTGCAAAGGCAACACCTGAAAACATCGCCGAGTTTAAGCGAATAATAAGTGCAACCGAAAAAAGACAGAATATTTCACTTCGCGGTGAAGATTATTTTAGCCTTTTGTCAAAGGCATTCGGTGACGGAGCGTTCTTTGGATTTGAGAAAACAGATGTGAATAAGTACATTGAAAATCTTGAAGCAAGGCTGAAAAAAGAACCTGAAATGGCAGGAAAAATTACCGAACAAATTGCCGACGCAAAGAAAATTATAGGTGAAAAGGGCGATACGGTAAACCTTGCTGCGCTTTTAACCGTTTATCCGCAAAACACAAAAGGTATAAGAATTGCCGAGTATCTGTATGCAGGCAGTGATCTTACGGTTTTTCCGTCTTTCTGTGCAACTCTGTGCGGACTTGGCTCTCAGAGTAAAGAGTGCATTGAAAACAACTGCGATTACTTGGACCTCGGCGGTCTTGCGGGCACATTTGATGACGGCCTTTATGAATTTAAGCACCAGTTTAACCCGATTATTGTTGAGTATGCAGGTGAATTTACTTTGCCTGTTAATAAGACAAAATATAAGATAATGGAAAAATATATGCCGACTCTTAAAAAAACGTATAAGAAAATTCTGAAGGCTGTTCACAAACAGTAAGGAGAGATTTTTGTGGAGTTTTGGACAATATTTATATGTAATTTGTTTGTCCCGTTTGTTATGGTGATTAGCGGA
>CAMFPJ010000140.1 GCA_945971755.1 uncultured Clostridia bacterium | reverse complement strand
AAGAGACAGGTAGTTTTACTGCTTTTTTGATTATATACCCCCACGGGGTATTTGTCAACAGCAAAAATTTTTACAAAAAGGGCTGACAAACTGTCAGCCCTTAAATCTTAGTCAGCATATTTTTTTCTTACAGACTCAATTTCCTTGTTGGATCCTAAAATAATAAGCACGTCTTCATCTTGAAAAACAAAGCCTGGGTCGGGGTTAACGATTACATCTTCCCGCCGGCGAATTCCTAAAACGTTAAACCCGTATGTTTTTCTGAGATTTAATTCGACAATTGACTTGTTGACCCAGTCAGCAGGCAAGACCAAATCTGTGATGCTGTGAGTGTCAGAAAGGTCAAGCGCATCATAGTAATTGCCTGATGCAATTTCTTTACCAAGGCGGAAACCAACTTCTCTGTCAGGGTATATAATCTTGTCTGCTCCGACTTTAGTAAGAATTCTTCCTTCAAAATCAGTTGTGGCTTTTGCCATAATAAACGGCATTCCCATTTCGTTAAGGTGCATAACCGTTTTTACCGAAAATTCCATATCGTGACCTACGGTAACAATAGCACCGTCAAAAGATTTGATGTCAAATTGCTCTAAAACCTCTTGCTTTGAAGCGTCTGCACAAACTGCCTGAGTAGCCATTTTATCAATTCCCTCAAGCTTATTTAAATCTCTGTCAATTACAAGTAAGTCAACATCTGAGTTGTAAAGAATTGATACGAGACTTCTGCCGAATTGACCGAGTCCGATAATCATAAACTGTTTCTTTTTCATAACTGAATCTCCTTAACCGATGGGTAAATTTTCTTCGGGGTATTGAATAAGATTTATATATTTTTTAGTGTTAAAGAACAATGCGAGAGAAATAGGACCGATTCGGCCTAAATACATTGTAACAACTATAATCAGTTTGGCGGGGAGCGTAAGAGAAGAGGTTAAATTACGTGAAAGCCCAACTGTGCCGATTGCAGAAACAACCTCATACAAACAGTCTTCAAATGCACCCGGCTGTACTGCACAAAATGCAATGAGCGAAATAACCATAACGAAAAAACTGAGTGAAAAAATTGATGTTGCTTTTCTGACTGTTTCAGCATTGATTCTTCGGTTAAAAACTTCTGTGTTTGTTCTCTCCGAAAGGCTGGATAGGAGGGAGGCAACAAGGATCATAAATGTAGTTGTTTTAATACCGCCCGCCGTGCCTGAGGGTGAACCGCCGATAAACATTAAAATAGAGCAAATGATAATTGTACATCTGCGAAGTCCCTCTTGCGGAATTGTGCAGAAACCTGCGGTTCTTGTTGTAACAGACTGGAAAAGAGAGGCTAATATTTTGTCACCGAGGGGCAAATTGCCTATTGTTCTGTCATTTGTGTATTCAAGAATGAAAATTGTAATCGCACCGCCGAAAATCAGCGCCGCAGTCACGGAGAAAACAGCTTTTGCATAAAGGGGCAGACTTTTGATTATTTTTCTTAAACTAATTTTACCGTGCACGTATTCCTTGATTTTATCAACAGTCAAAAACCAAATTGGAAAACCGATACCGCCGATGATGATAAGCACCATTGTTATAAGGTTAACTGCTACGTTGCTTTGGTAATCAATAAGGCTATTAGGCCCTATAATATCCATGCCCGCATTGCAGAAGGCGGAAACAGAATTGAAAATGCTTATCCAAATGCCTGAAATTTTGTATTGAGGAACAAAAACAAATGAGTAAAGAACAGCGCCGATACTCTCAACTAAAAATGTGCCCTTAACAATCTTCCTGACAAGTATGCTCATTCCTTTGTGTGTATCAAGATTGTAAGCGTCACGAATTAACTGATTTTCACGAAGTCCTATCCTTTGCCCCAGTAACTGCAAAAAGAGGATAGTAAAGCTGATAACACCAAGTCCGCCCAGTTGAATTAAAATCAGTATTATAATTTGCCCGTATATAGACCAAGTTGAAAAAGTGGGAACAGTTACAAGCCCTGTAACGCAAACAGAGGTTGTGGCAGTGAAAAGTGCATCTGACCACGGCACACTTTCGCCGCTTGATGAGGCAAACGGCATGCAAAGTAAAAGCGTACCGAGGATAATGATTAACAAAAATCCTCCGGCAATGATATATGTAGTTGTGAATCTGTGCTTTCTTTTTTGACGGTGAAGTCTCATTTCTTTCTCCTAATACGAAGAATTTTATAATAGCTTTCTCGGTTCGGATTATTACCGTAACCCTAAGGGGAGATAAGGCACTCCGAAACTGCGGGAGTGCCTATAAATTATCAACGTAAACTATATAAATTTTATGATTTTTTCTTATTTATTGAACGCTGAATTGCTTTAACAAGCTCAACAATCGGGATGATTGCGAAAGCAAGAGCAAGAGATATTGCGTATGAAATACCGTCAAGGTGAGCAAAGCTGAAAAGATTTGACAGGAACGGTACTTCAACTAAAGCAGTCGTGAGAAGAAGTGACGCTGCCATTGCAATATAAAGAGCAATATTATGGCTTCCCTTAAATACCATAGCAACTGAAGAAGCGCGCTGTGAACGCATATTAAATGAATGGAAAATCTCCGCCATAGACATAGTGAAGAATGCCATTGTCATACCCTCACTGCTGTTGGCAATGTTGGTAAAGTGCATATTTTGTATTGCCTGTGCAAAAGGAACCGTAAAATTCTGTGAAATCTCAAGGAATTCACCGATATAAAATGCAAGTACAGTAAGAATTGTTGTAAGGATACCTTGATAAGCAACATCAACGCCCAAGCCGCCGGCAAATATACCGTCGTTTTTGTTTCTGGGCTGCCTTTTCATAATGTTTTCTTCGGGCCTTTCAAGACCGAGTGCAAGCGCCGGGAAACTGTCTGTTACAAGATTGATAAACAGCAAATGCTTCGGCATAAGAATTGTGAAATTCATAAGTGAAGCGAAGAAAATTGAAAGCACTTCGGAAAGGTTTGAGCCTAAAAGGAACTGAATAGCCTTACGGATATTGTCATAAATTCTTCTGCCTTCGCCTACTGCGGAAACAATCGTTGCAAAGTTGTCATCTG
>CAMFPJ010000139.1 GCA_945971755.1 uncultured Clostridia bacterium | reverse complement strand
TACACCTAAGCCTTCGTCGGCAGCGTCAGATGTGTATAAGAGACAGGACTTGTTGCTCGTGGTAATTTCACAATTAATATTGAGTGGAATGACGAAAAACTTACGAGAGCTGAAATCACTTCAAATATGGGTGGAACTTGCAAAATCTATTATGGCAAGTCAGAATACATAGTAGAAAACATCTGCGAAAGTGAAAATGGCTTTGTAGAATTCCAAACCGAAAAAGGTAAAATTTATACAATAAAAATTATATGAATAGTATGGCGAGGTTAATTCCTCGCCATTATTGTTTGCTCTATAAAAGCAAAAGCCGACTCGAAATCCGAGTCGGCTTTAATGACTATTCAATTATTTGTTTTTCTTAGCAGCTTTCTTAGCAGCTTTTTCTGCTTTTAACTGTGCAGCATAAGCGTCTGCCTCTTCTTTTTCACGAAGTGCTTTTTCTTCTGCTTCAGCCATAGCCTGTTCATGACGAGCTTTTGATTCTTCATACATTTCTGCAATTTCGTCGAAATGTTTGTAGTTTTCTTCTTGTTTAACAAGCTTTTCAGCGTCAAGATAAGGCTTAGCAGCACGTGCAAAGTAAGCGTGTCTGTCCATTTCTTTCTTTGAAGCTTTGCGAGATTCAGACTTTTTAGCTTCATAATCCTTGATTTCTGCTTTGAGTGATTTAGCAGTAACTTTGTCTTTTGCCTTCTTTGCATCTCTTAATTCGAGATAAAGTGCCTTGAGCTTTTCGTCACAAGCATCTTCAACATCAAAGATTTTTTCAAGTTCAGCAAAGTCAGGTTGAACAAGTTCTTCATTAGCGAAGTATTTGTTAAGTGCTTTATATGCAGATTTCTTATTCCTTGCAACTTCAATAGCGAACTTGCGCATTTCTTTTTCTTCGTCAGTTGATTTAGGCATAGCCTTAGCGACTGCTATTTCAGCGTTGATTTCATCAATGTTCATAAGTTTAAGACCTTTAAGTCCTGAATCATAAATGCCTTTTTGAACATTGTATTGATACTTAAACGCATCAGTTGAGAACTTATCAAGTTCTTCACAAACGAATTTAGAAATCTCAATTTCTTCGTTGAATTCAAGTGCTTCTTTATAAGCTTTTTTAGCAGCTTTCTTTTCGGCTTTATCTTTAATTGACTTATAATCATTTTTGCTGACTGTCTTTGCGGTTTCAACAGCCATTTCTCTCGCGTTACGAATAATATCAGTTGAGAACTTATCAAGTTCTTCACAAACGAATTTAGAAATCTCAATTTCTTCGTTGAATTCAAGTGCTTCTTTATAAGCTTTTTTAGCAGCTTTCTTTTCGGCTTTATCTTTAATTGACTTATAATCATTTTTGCTGACTGTCTTTGCGGTTTCAACAGCCATTTCTCTCGCGTTACGAATAATATCTATCGCCTCAACAAGTTGAGCGTCATTTGTAACGCCGTTGCCGTAGTCTTCAAAAAGTGCGCGAACTTTAAGAACACGAACAACCGATTTTTGCTTTCTTTCATTGAAATCATACCAGAAATACGGAATAACGTTCATGAAAGCACCGATAGCGGCAACAATTATAAGTACGTGAATAAGACTGAGAAGTACATTCGGGTCATAAAGTGCGGAATATGGGTTTCCGTAGTTATTCTGACCTGCTTCAAGCTGTTTAGAAAGGATTTCTCCGACTGATACACCGTCACCGAGAACTCTGTTCAGTACTTCGGGGTTTGAAGTAACTTTAAGGGCATTTTCGCTTGTAATACCGCCTTTTTCATAAATGATAGGAAGTACAGATGATGTTGCAAGAGTAATAACGGTACCTATTGTAGCAACTGCCGAGAACATACCGTCAATTCTTTCACCGCTGCGGTATTGCTGATAATCACGAATGTCAGCCTGAATTGCAGGGTTAAGAATATGTGCGAATGAACCCATTAAAGCGTTAAGGTAAAGACAACCCATAACAAGCCAAATTGTAAGGTTGTTGATTTCATTTGTAAAGGGGAGCATCATAAGAATGAATATAACGTTCATAATGTTTGTAACAACAAGAACTGATTTTTTACCCCATTTTCTAATACAGAAAGGAGCCGCAATCATACCCCAAAGTGATGCGTTACCGTAAAGTGTAACAACAAGACCGTAAGCGTTACCTGAACAAGCACCGCCGTAGTTGTAAAGCCAACTGAGAACATTTGCGTATGCTGTTTCAAGAAATCCTATCCAACCTGCAAGTGAGATAATCCAGAAATATTTGTTCTTTGCAACTGCACGCAGAGCATCAATCAGTTTAATCTGAATAACGTGTGATCTTGCCTGAATAATTTTTTCTTCCGTATATTTATAAACAACAATACAAAGAAGAATACCAATAACACCAAGAATGGGGTAAAGAAGTCTGTAAACACGAATATCGGTTGTGTTTGAATGGAAAACATTTTGAGCAATAATAGGGGTGAAAAGGTTTACAACGGTAGGTGCAAATGAGTAAACAACACTCTTTATTGCCGAAACGTCGGTTCTCTCTTGTGTATTCGGAGAAAGAACGTGAATTAAATTTTCGTATGCATCATAGAAGAAATAGTAGAAGAAATGTAACAGGAGATTGAAAATCAAGATTAAAGCACATTTTACAACATAATCTTTTTCTCTGCCGAAAATCTGACCTTCGCCTACAATAAGACTCAATTTATCGTAAGGGAACCACACCATAACAATACAAATAACGGCAGTGGGAATAGCCATTGTTGTTATGTAGGGACGATATTTACCTGCTTTGTTTCTCGTGTTATCAATAATGTTTGCACGAATTCCCGTAAGAGGAATATTTGCAAGCACGGCAATAACATAGAGAAAATACATATCGGTTGCACCGACACCCAGTGTTGAAGAAATAAGCGTATTTCCCATTGCGAGAAGACATGCAGTACCAAGTGTGATAATCATGTAGGCACCAATGCCGCCACCGGAATAAGCGGCGATTTCTCTAAAGGTCATGTATCTGCCTTTAGGAGGTATTTTCCAGTAGGTGCGAACTTTATCAATTCCACCTTTAACTTTTTGAGTTAAACCCATTTTTTTGCACTCCTTATACTTAAGTATTACACATCTATGTATCTGTCTCTTATACACATCTCCGAGCCCACGAGACAAGAGGCAAT
>CAMFPJ010000138.1 GCA_945971755.1 uncultured Clostridia bacterium | reverse complement strand
AGAACAAGCGATCACCGTAAGTCTATGCTCAGAGGTATGGTAACTTACCTTATTGAGAACGGTCAAATTGAAACAACGGTAACAAGAGCCAAAGAAGTTAGAGCAATGGCTGAAAAAATGATTACCATTGGTAAAGATAATAGCCTTCATTCAAAGAGACAGGTTTATTCTTATATTACTAAGGAAGCTGTCGCAAAGAAACTTATTGAAGAAGTATCACCGAAGTATGCTGACAGAAACGGTGGCTACACTCGCATTATCAAGACCGGCCCGAGACGTGGCGATGCTGCAGAAATGTGCATCATTGAGCTTATTAACGACTAATCGGTCACAGCTTATAAAAAACCCTGCTTCAATGAGGCAGGGTTTATTTTTTTACCATCGTTTGCGATATAACGCGATTTAACTTAGATTTTAGTAAGATAAAATCAAACGGTAAGAGATAGGCTTGTAATAACATAAATTACGGCATTATTAACGAGTCAAGCAAAAAATAACCCGCAGCAACTCACTGCGGGCTTTTTGCTATTATTTTGTTTTGAATAATTTTTCGGGGTGTTTAACAAAGTTATATATGAGCCATGCAACAGCACCGATTAAAACAACTGTAACACCGAGAATAGAGTCATTTAATATGTCTGCAAATTCTTGATTAAAATACTCTGACTTGAGCTCTGCGTATTCAAACACAAAGTCAATAAACCACATAAGAGAAGCGCCCCAGTAAATAAGCGAAAGTGTGCCAAGGCGGTACTTGTCGTTTTGTGAGTGAGTGAACCAAAGAATTGTGCTGACTGTTGCCGCAATAGCGGTAATAAGTAAAGTCATCAGTCCTGAACCTCCGCTTTGCGAAGAAGTGTTTTCTTATAAAGAGCAGAAGCGGCTGCACAAACAACGCCCCAAACCGCTGTTACGAAAATTGCCATTGAAACGCCGACTGTTGCCATTTCATGAAGCATTTCTGCCGTGTCTTCAGGGTTGCTCATAGCAGAAAGGAACGGTGGGAACGGAACAATTTCACCGTGCCAGAAATGCTCAAAAGCGAGAAGAAGAACTCCGCCCCAAAGCATAGCCATAAGCCAAGAAATTTTAGTTGAAAGTTTGATTTTTGATGAATTCTCTGCGGCAAGAACGCCGTTAACGGTATTCTTAGGCATCTCGAGTTTCATCTCTCTTTTTTTGACTGCGAAGTATGAAGCGGTAACAACAATAGCTTCAACCGCAGGAACTGCAAAACATGCCATTTTATTTATCCTCCTGATTTAATTTTACATTGATATTATAAACTGTGTTTTATAACCTGTCAATAATTATTCCTTATTAGTTGCGTCGAAATATTTTCTGAATTCCTTATAGAAATATCTTGAGCCGAGAACAAATGAAACAAACATTGTAACAAGTGCTATTACAAGCACAGGCTTGCAGTAGCAGAAGCAATTATACAAATTTGCTATTATAAAAAGTTCGATTGATACAATCATTGAAATTAGCGGTATAATGTATGAAAGACAAAAAACAACCTTGCCGAATGTTGTATGACCAAACTTGCGGAATTCCTTCTTAAGCTCTTTGTTTGATAAATCGTAAACTGTCATAAATAATCACTCCTTTATTATTTTGCCGTTTACCATTACTTTTTTTATGTTTACATGCTCGTCAAAAAGAACAATATCAGCATCGTAATTTTCACGGATATAACCTTTTCTTGTATCAACGCCTATTACCCTTGCCGGTGTTGATGTTGCCATTTTAACGGCGTCAACAAGTGGAATTTTAACCTTTTCAACCGCATTTTTAATTAAGATATCCATTGATGATGCACTGCCTGCCAAACGGGAAAGGTCTTCAGTCATCATAACACCGTCTTTGTAAACGGCTACAACTCCGTTTGCCTGAGTTATTCTGTCGCCGTCTGTTAAATTTGTGGCGGAAAATTCAAGTCCGTCAGTGATGAAATAAGCCTTTTCAGCCCCCTTGCATTTGTAGATAAGGCGAACAAGACCTAAAGGCAAATGACGCAAATCGCCGATTACCTGAACCGTACAACCGTCATTTGTAAGTGCTGCTTCAACTGCGCCTGCAACACGGAATGCGCCTTCTTTGTGAGAAGAAACACTTGCGTTGTAAAGGTGAGTAAAATCAGAAAATCCGTTTTTAACAGCCTCTTCCATTTCGTCAAAATCGGCACAAGTGTGACCTGCCGCAACGGTTACGCCTCTGTCACGGAATTTTTTTGCCAAAATGTCAGCAGATGGGAGTTCAGGTGCAACAGTAATCATTTTCAAATTCTCAACATCTAAAAGAGGGGAGTTTTCATTAACGGGTAAAATTGACTCTCCGTTTTGTGCCCCGCTCATATAAGGGCTTAAATAAGGACCCTCAAAATGCACCCCTAAAATGTTGCAGTCGGTAAATTCTCTTGCGATTTTTGTGTATTTTTTTGCCGTGTCAATGAGGATATCCTCGGGGGAGGACAGCATTGTGGGCAAAATACTTGTTGTGCCGTGATTTGCATGGGCAAGAAGAGCTTTTTTAATGTTTTCGGAGCTTTCGTCCATAAGAGAACAGCCACCGCCGCCGTGTACGTGCAAATCAATAAAACCCGGTGCCAAATACAGTGAAGTGCAATCGAT
Organism: uncultured Clostridia bacterium; assembly: GCA_945971755.1. Taxonomy (GTDB): domain Bacteria; phylum Bacillota; class Clostridia; order Oscillospirales; family Acutalibacteraceae; genus Fimenecus. The sequence continues at coordinate 548 of CAMFPJ010000138.1, read as the reverse complement.
AACATTGTCAGCGGTAATGGGCTCATTTGTAATTTTAATGATTTTACCGTTGCCCGTTAAAACATTGCACCTTTCTGTTCTGTCTTCAAAAACAACATTGGCATTTTTGAAAAGAATCATATATCATTATCCTTTCACAAATTACATTTCATATTTATGCACATAATTCCTTTATCGGTAATATCAACAACTCCGTAATCACCGTGTAAAATACTTCCGGGGCAAAAAAGGTGAATTCCGTCAAAGTACTCATATTTTGCCTCGTGAGTGTGACCGTAAAGGCCTAATGTGCAGTCATATCTTTTTACCTTGTCCAAAAGAACTCCCGTGCCGTATTTTACCGCTTCGCCGTGCCCGTGAGTAAGGTAAATTCTGACACCGCCCGCCTCAATAATTTGCGACTGCGGCAAAGCCGAGTACCAATCGTTATTGCCCTTAACGGCATAAACCCGAGGCGTTCTGATAAGATTTCTGCTATTATCAAAATCGTCCTCTCCGTCACCCAAAAACACAACAACATCAGCGGACGATTGACTTTCTATTGCAAG
>CAMFPJ010000137.1 GCA_945971755.1 uncultured Clostridia bacterium | reverse complement strand
TAAATTATCTCTTAATATCGTCCCAAGCAACACCGTTAATGTGGAAGAGCTCGTCAAAGTCATACTTATTGTTCTCTTCTTTAGTGTGGTTCGGGTACCAAACCTGTGCAAAGAACGGGTTTGTCTTTGCGATTGAGTCATAGTCCCAAGCCTTGTGAGGAACGTAGCACTCCGGGCACCAGTGACCGCCGAGAAGGATAAGAGCCGGGCTTGCTTCAAATGTTGCACCGCAGTGTCCGCATTTCCAGGTAAGCTTTGTTGCCATATCGCCCTTTGTCATTGAGTCTGAAAGGCACTCACCGCCACGGAATGCAGCAGCCTGCTTCATATCTTCAATGTCAAGTTCAGATTCGGGCTTTGTCTCGTCATAACCGTGGTCAAGCTTGAATTTTTCAGCAGCAGCGGTTTCTTTCTCAAACTTGATGATTTCAAAGTCTTCCCACTTTGTCGGAAGCTTTTCCCACTCTTCTTTTGAACCGTAATAAGCGCTCATACGAACCTTATTATTTGTCTTTACCCAGTCAAGAGTACCAAAGTCGGGTGTTGAAGCTATCTTCTTCATGAACGGTTTTGCACAAGCCGCAACGAGGTTCTTTGGAAGATAGCGCGGAATTTTGAAGTAAAATTCAACCTGGTCAGCAAGGCGGTTGAAGTAATCTTTAACAGGAAGATTCTCACGGAAGTGGAGGAATTCCTCAAGCTTGTCACCGTCTGCATAGAACTGACCGTGGAAGTTCTTTGTGATGAACCAGTTGGGGTCAAAGAGCTTTTCGGGACCTGCAAGGCCGAGTGTGCCCAACAAAAGCACCTCAAACTCATAGTTAGAAATTCTGTATTCCTGACCTGAACCGATATTGAAGAAGTGATTCCAGAAATCAGCACCCAAGTTACCCTTAGAATCTTCATCGCAAAGGTTTGCAAGAAGACGGCCTGAGTCCTCAACCGTGCACCATTCAAGAACGCCGTTAATCGGAACGTGGAACATAATCGGGTCCATATTCTTAAGAATGTTGGGGTAAAGAATACCTGACTGACGCATTACAACCCAGTTCTTAAGTCCGCTTTCAACAAACACCGCCTCAGCGCGGGTCTTTGAAACTGCATAATGGTCATAAATAGAAATTTTAATCGGGTCTCCGCAACGTCCCCAATGGATAGGATAGTTTCTGTCACCTGTTTCAGCAACTGTGCCGATGTAGCAAACCTTAACTGCATCCGGGTCGGGCTGAGCGAGAACAGCCTTGCAGATATTTTCTGCAGCGCCGATATTTGTTTTCTGTGTTCTGTAAGGTTTCCAGTCAGCTGTGGGTGATACCATACCGCCAACGTGGAGAACATAGTCAGCACCGTTGATCGCATCAAGCACTGATTCGTACTTTGTAAGGTCGCCCCATACAATGCGAACAGCAGGGTCGTTCATATACGGACCGAACTTTTCACGGTTCTTCTGACTATCTCTTAAAAGGATAGTGATGTTAAACTTATCTTTCTTTGCATAAAGCTCCTTAAAGCCTGCAAAGCCCATGTTACCGGAAGCACCGGTAAGCATTACGGTTTTCTTGTCTGCCATAATTTTCCACCTCAACATTTATTATTTAAGTTGTAGTAATGAATATCAGAGAACAAGTCACTTCAAAACATTCTTTAATTATTATAATCAAAAAGCCCTGTATTGTCAATGTTTTACAGTAATATTCGTAGTGCATAAGTCAAAAAAGCCACCTCAAAATGAGGTGGCTAAAAGCTAATCAGATTTTAATTACCAAGCAATTGTGAACTGTTTCTCAAGACCAAACGGAATTGAAAGCTCTGCTCCGAGTGCCTTAAGAGAAAGTGTCCAAACATAGTAATAGTTAGCAGCTGTAACGTTACCTGTTGCCTTATCAACAGTAACTGTAACCTTACCGTCCTTATGACCCGTTTTAACATCCTTAATCAAGTTCGCTGCGGGACCTGCATTGTCAGTAACGATTGAAGGCATAATAACTGAGAAAACTTTACCGTTATGGCCCTGACCGTGTGCTGTATTTGCGCTGGGTTCGTCTGCCTTAATGTAAAGAGTAATTGTGTATGTAGAACCGTTGTCCTTCACTTCTGCTTTCTGAACGTCGTCAGCAGTGAGTTTACTTGACCAAGACTCATTCTCAACCGGGAACATAGCATTCTTCTGAGCAGTTGTTGTAGCGTTTACCATAGCCGGATCAAGTTTTGAAAGGTCTTTCTCACCCATATTGCTTGCAATAAGAGAATTTGCAATGCTTGTAAGGCTCTTAGGAAGATTACCTTCAATGCCGCCTGCTTCACTGTTCTTTTCATAGTTAAGAGTAACTTTCTTAGCTGATGGCTTAACATTGTTGATTGCCTTGTTAAAGTAGTTAACGATTTCAGCAGTTGAGCTTGATGCCGAAATAGCACCGCTTGCCACACCGCCCTGTGACTGATTGTCCCCGCTGTTATCGGTATTATCGCCTGCGTTGGCATCTGTGTTGTCGCCTGCGTTTGCGTCTGTATTGTCGGCACCTGTGTTGTCGGTATCACCGCTGTTATCAGAGCCGTTATTGTTTGTGTCAGTGCCGGTGTTTACCGATGTATTGTTGCCGCTTGTTGAAATAACGGGAGTTGCATTTTTAGTAAATGCAATTGTAACCATTGAATAAACAATTACGCAAGCGAGAGCATACGCAAGAGCTGTAAGGAAAGACTTACCGAATCTCTTTCTCTTTTCAGCCTTTTTGCTCATTTTGTCTTTATACTCTTCGGGTGTAAGAACTTTCTTTGCCATAAGTACAAAATCCCCTTTCAGTTTTTGTTTTACCATATAAATTTACAACAAAACCGAAAAAAAGTCAATAGATATATAAAAAATTTGGCAAATAAAAATGGACAGCCCATATAGCGCAAAGGTTTCAGGTGATTATATTAAGATTATATTAAAGAATAATCGGGCAATAGAAAAGGAATGCCGATTTTTTCACGACACTCCTTTTTTGTTATAGATAAAATTTCATTTCCTTTGCAAGTTTTTCTTCCAGTTTTATAAGTTTTTTGGCAATATCTTTCGCCCTTTCCTCTGCCGCCTCGTATTCATTAAGGTATTTGTTCAAGGACTTAATACCCATATTGCACCCGTCAGTCATAATGTCTGCTATTGCTTCATCAGTCTCATTTACCGCCAATTTGAATTCGGTTTTGATTTTTGACATTCCCGAGGC
>CAMFPJ010000136.1 GCA_945971755.1 uncultured Clostridia bacterium | reverse complement strand
GATTTAGTTGAAAAGAACCCACACTTGTCGTAGACAAATGTGGGTTCTTTTCTGGTCGGAGTGAGAGGACTTGAACCTCCGGCCTCTTGGTCCCGAACCAAGCGCGATACCAAACTTCGCCACACCCCGTGATGCCACAAAATTATAATACATTTATTAAAATAAATCAAGCCCTTTTATAAAATTTTTATCTTTTATATACTGCGTCCAAAAAGTCAACGGCTTTTTCGATCCAGCCTTCTGCGTCCTTGCCCTTTGCAAGCCCTATTCCGTGTCCTCCCGTTTCGTAAAGGTGAATTTCATTTTTTACACCGCATTTTTTGAGCGCGTCGTGCAGCATAATGCTGTTCTCTGCATTAACGGAGGAGTCGTCTTTGTTATGCCACATAAATGTCGGCGGGTAATCGCACGTAACCTGCAAATTAACCGAAGCCGCTTCTCTTTCGGGCTTTCCCGAAAAAGCTCCGAGGAAAATTCGCCTTGATACTTTGTGAGTCTGCTCACACATGGTAATTACAGGGTATGTAAGCACAAGCGCTTTCGGCTTTAATGAATACTCTGTTCCGTTGTATTCATTTTCAAATCTCTCATATTGCGTGGCAAAAAAAGAACAAAGGTGGCCGCCTGCAGAACTGCCCATAAGGCTTATTTCATCCGCGTTTATTTTAAGTTCTTCTGACTTTGATTTTATAAACTGCATTGCTCTTGCCACATCGCGAAGAGGGTAAGGATATCTGCCGTTGCCGCTGCCAACACTGTAAAAAAGAACAAACGCATTGTAGCCTCTTTCGTTGAGCTTTTCGGCAAAAGGCTTGCCCTCGTTGGAGTCGGATATGAATTTGTAAGCGCCGCCGGGGCAAATAAGCACAGTGGGTGCATTGTTGCCGATAATGTAGCTTTCAAGAGTGACCTTTTTCCTTTGGGGTCTTTCTTTTACTTCTTTTTTGCTGTAAATACCGTAAATCATAGTTACACCTTATTTTGAAATATTATTTGCGCCTTCAACGCCTAATAGATATTTTTTAACTTCAAGACCGCAGGCAAACCCAACAAGCGCCCCGTCCGCTCCGACTACTCTGTGGCAGGGAACAGCAATAAGTACGGGGTTTTTATTGACCGCACCGCCAACGGCACGGGAATAACGCTTGTTGCCTATTTTTTCGGCAATGTCGCCGTAGGAACAAACTTCTCCGTAGGGAATTTCCATAAGTTTTTTCCACACTCTTTTTTGAAAATCTGTACCGTGAAGTTCTATGGGAAACGAGAAGCTTGTAAGATCATTTTCAAAATACAACTTCAGCTCGCTGACAGCCTTTTCCGTAAGATAATTGGGGCTTTCTTTTGCCGATTTGCCCAGAAAAATATCAGTAACTGCATCAGCGTTGGCTTTTACGGTAATGTTGCCGATAGGCGACAGGTAATTCTGAAAAAAAATACACATTGTAAGTACCTCGTGTATTATATTATATCAGTATAGATTCTTTTTTTCAAGAATATTGCATTTTATCAGGTATTAGTTTATAATATGAATTTAAGAATAATAACTTTTCGGAGGAAATATGGAACCGTTTGTCAGGCTTAAAATAATAAGAACCGAAAACAGACTTACACAGGAGCAGGTTGCATCAGTTTTGGGCATCAGCCGTTCGGCTTATTGCGGTTATGAAATCGGCAGAAGAAAAATGGGAACTGCCATGATTGAAAAGCTTGCCGCGTTTTACCGACTTCCCGTCAGTGCGTTTTTCGGCATTGAGGAAAACACATTGAATGACGGAGAGCATTACGTAGATGATGAAATGTACCTTTCATCGCTTTCAGATGAGGAACGTGACCTGATTGTAAAATTCCGTATTATGACCGACAAGGAAAAGGACATGCTTAAAAATTCGCTTAACGATATTTCAAAAGGGGAAAAGTGATATGGAAAATAAAATCAATATGACCGCTTCTCTTGAAGATTATCTTGAAGCGGTTTTTGTATTGGCACAGGAAAAAACGAGTGTGCGTTTAACCGATATTGCGTCATTTTTACAAGTGTCAAAGCCGAGTGCAAACCGTGCCGTTAATACTCTTACAGCCAGCGGCTATCTGAAACATGAAACTTACGGTGACATTTCGCTCACCTCTGAGGGTGAAACGTATGCCGCGAGCGTTTTGCACAGGCACAAATTATTAAAGCATTTTCTTGTAAGCACTTTAGGCGTTGGGGAAAAAACAGCCGAGGAAGATGCTTGTAAAATGGAACACGTAATGAGTGCCGAGACAATAAAAAAACTTTACGACTATCTTGAAAGGCAGTGAGGCCTGTGACTAAGGTTGCAATAATCGGCGGCGGAGCCTCAGGGCTTTGCGCTGCGATACAATTACTTCACAACGTTAACAATAAAGAAAGCGTGTCTGTTACTGTGCTTGAAAAACTCACACGGGTAGGCAAAAAGCTTTTGGTTACAGGCAACGGCAGGTGTAACCTTACTAATATGAATGCGGAAAAAGGCGGCTTTCGCGGAGACACAGATTTTGCAAAGTATGCGCTTGAGTCTTTTCCGCCCAAAAGCAATATTGAGTTTTTTAATTCTTTGGGTCTTTACACAAGAACGGAGGAAGAGGGCAGAGTTTATCCGCTTTCAAATCAGGCGTCTTCTGTTCTTGACGCATTGCGCTTTGAGTGTGAAAGATTGGGTGTTGAAACCGTTTGCGATTACAGAGCAGTTCACTTAAAAGAGGTGGACACGGGCTTTTCAAGAAAAATTGTTGTAAATAACCGTGACAGGTTCGATTATGTAATTGTTGCCGCAGGCGGTAAAGCCGCAAAGGTGCACGGCACGGACGGAGACAGCTACGAACTTCTTAAAATGATTGGTCACACGGTAACACCGATTGCCCCTGCACTTGTTTCTCTTAATTGTGAAAATTTTACAAAGGCGCTTAAGGGTATTCGCTCAATTTGCAAAACGGAGCTTTTTATTGACGGTAAAAAGGAATACTCCAATGAGGGTGAAGTTCAGTTTACAGATTACGGACTCTCGGGAATTCCCATTATGCAGCTTTCACGTTTTGTTTCAATGTCACCGTCAGAAAATATTGAAATACATTTAGATTTAGTCCCAGATTTTTCAAACGAAAAGGTTCTTTCTTACCTTAATGAAAGACGTGAGAAAGACACGGGGCTTTGTGAAAATATGCTTGGCGGAATAATTAACAAACAACTTTGCATAACTCTTATGAAGGAGTGCAAAATTGCGGTAAACGGCCGGGTGAACAACCTTACCGATGATGAGACAAAAAAACTTGCCCAAGTGCTGAAGTGCTGGAAAATCAAGATAAAAAATTCGCGAAGCTTTGACTTTGCTCAGGTAACGGCAGGCGGTCTTAACTGCTCGGAGTTTGACCCGCACACAATGGAGTCCAAAAG
>CAMFPJ010000135.1 GCA_945971755.1 uncultured Clostridia bacterium | reverse complement strand
CAACGGCAGTAAATATTGCACACGATATTAAAAAGCCTGTCCCGTAATCAAATTTTATTCTTGTAATAATTGCCCAAATCATACCGCAGGCTTCAACAAGCAAAAGAATAACAGACGCAGGAATTACCTTCAGAAAATTTGAGTGAACTCTTTCCGCCTCAACTGCACGAAAAATCGGGTCATTGCCCTTTCTTCCGCGTCTTGCTTCACGCTCCTCACGCTGTTTAAGCAAAAGAGTTTCGCTAATCTTTTTAATTTCTGCTGAAATATTACTAAACATTGAGTCCCACCTTTCACTTATCTTGTTTTCATTTTAACATATTATATAAAGTCTATCAAGAGCATCGTGTAACACTTATCTGTTTTTTTCATAATATGATACTGTCAGTTGACAAAACTTATAAGGAGGAAACATATATGTCCGAAAATTCATTTTGCACAGATAAGTGCAAAGTCAAAGAAGCCGTTTGCATTGACACAAACCGAGTTTACGATTCGTGCGCAGACAAAGATTGTCTTGAAGATTTAAGACTTACATTTACCGGGGAAGCACAGTCGCTTATTAACACCGCAACTGCCGTCAGACCAAGACACGCTGAAGTACTTAATGTTTTTATTGACGTTGAAAAGGTACCGTTTAACCGCGGTTTCTATTCCGTTGATATTACTTATTATTTCAAAGTCACACTTGACACCGTTCAACCCTGTATGCACTCAACCGTTGAGGTTCACGGCCTTGCAACCTTTAACAAGAAATGTATTCTTTACGGCTCAGAGGGTAATGTAAAAGTGTTCTCATCTTCTTACGTTTGCGATGAGGGCGACACACAGCTTAAAACAACAAACACCAACCCCCGTGCCAAAGTACAAACCGTTGACCCCATTGTTCTTGACGCACGTATTGCAAAGCCCGAGGATATTTGCGATTGCTTCAAGTGTGAAATTCCCAAATGCGTTTGCAGAAAATTTATGGGTACATTCTCTGACGAACTTCCCATGCCAACAGACCGTGCAGTCGTTGTAACTCTCGGAATTTTCACAATAGTTCAGCTTGAACGTGACGTTCAGATGCTGATTCCCGCATACGACTTCTGTATGCCTAAGCGTGACTGCTCCTGCGACACAGAGGGCCCGTGTGACGCATTCCGCAGAATTAAATTCCCCGTTGACGAGTTTTTCCCGCCAAAAGAGGGCTGCCTTACAGATTCTTACCGACCCAAAGGCTGCTGCGACAAAAAATGTGACTGTCAATAAAAAAGCACCCCTCGGGGTGCTTCTTTTATTGTATGCTGTTGTAAACTGTCTTAAATTCTTCAAGAGAAACATTTTCAGCATAAAGGTTATACTGAATTCCGTCTGCAAACCAACGGGCCACACAAAAATCTTCGTATTTTGTAGGCGAAATCTCTTCAGTGCCCTCAAAATCTTCACCAATTTTTGTACCGTCATCAAGATAAATTCCCATCAGCATACCGCCTGTCTTTTTACCTGCCCAGATTGAGTAGTCTTTGTAACCAACCATAAACGAATAACAGGCAATTTTCTGTGAATATGAGTCGTTTATGTCGAACTCCTCGTTTGTTACGTTAAGCCCTGTGGGAGATTTAATATTTGTTCCTGCTTCTTTATTTATATCGTCAAGAGAGCCTACGGTCAAATACGGGTTCTGCACTCCGTCCTCATCAGTGTTGTCCTCTGAAGTCGGCACAGTGTATTCTACTATGTTTCCGTCCTTGTCAGTAACAGTCGGCAGGTCAGAAGAATCCAGCGATGTGTTTTTTGTGCTGCTCTCTTTTTCTGCCTCACCCTTAAAAACCGAGCAAGAAGTGAAAAGAGCCGCAATTAAAACAATGCACAAACCAAACGCTAAACATTTTTTCATAATATCACCTTAATACCAGTTTTCGACTGTAAATTTATATCTCTTGTCAAATTCCATTCTCGCACAAAGAAGCATTGACTTTTCGTTGTTGTTATATACAGCACTCCAAAGAGAAGTAATCATATATCCTCTCTTGTGGCGGTAAACTAACTGGCATTTGTCGAGTAAGTCCATAGCTTCGTCTTCGGTCATAATACCTTTACTTTCTTTAAAAGCATCTTCAACCCAAATTTGTCTTGTGTAGCCAAAGCCTTTACTATTGTCGCCACCCTCTGAGTGGAAGAAATTCATACAATACTGGAATTCGCCTTTGAGCATATTCTCCATATCTATTGCCACCTTTGAATTTTAATATAACATAATTCAACAAAAAAATCTATATTTAGAGTAGAAAAAAATTAACACTTAGTATATAATATCTCCTAGGAAGTGAGAAGTTGACATTAAAAACTTTACCCCTGCAATTAAGTTTTATAAATACTTAATGCAAAACTTAAAATAAAAATTAAAGTCGCTCGTTTGAGCGACTTTTTTATACTGTAATTATGCTTCCTTCGTGGTTTAGCTTTTGAATAAATCTTTTTGCTTTTTCCTCGTCATCGGATTTAACTAAAACTAAAACTGTTCTTAGATTTTTCTGCAAAATAAGTTTTGCGGTGTATTTTTCTTTAAGGCTATTTGCAAATGCTTCAACCTTTTGTGGCTCTTCCGTAATAAAGTTAAAAACTAATACAGAATTTTCTTTAGTAATGTTATAAAGATTACTTGTAAATTCCATGCTAAAAACTTCATCAGGCACTTTGTTAGAGTCGAAAATATCAATATAAACAGAGTCGAATTTTCCTTTTATTTCTTCATTCTTAACATATTCAAATGCATCGTCATTTACTAAATCAAACTGATTTTCGATTTCGTTTAGTAAAAAATATTTCTTGGCAAATTCTATAAACTCTTTTGAGTACTCAACGCCAACTGTATGGCTTTCCTTAAAGTTTAGTCCCAAAAATCTCGGCACAGCACAACCCGCCGCACCTAAACACAGGTTTTCACTTAACGAAAAATCTTCGCTCCATAAATCTAATACCCTTTGTGGCAAGTAAAAAGTCGGCTGATAGCGATTTTTCTTATCAAGGTAAATCATTGAGTGAATGTAAGTTTTAGTAGAGCCATCAACTCTAAAAACTATTGCTCGCCTATTAGAATAGGACGGAATAATTGATGACTTTTCAACAACTCTATAAGTAATATTATTAAGATTTTTTTCTTCGAGAACCTTTGTTTTTATAAAAAATGAGCGTAATTTTTGAAGCATTTTAATCCCCATAAATAAAGAGCAGAGTTTCCTCTGCCTTTATTTTTTAATTATTTCTTAAATACTGGTTTTGCGTTCCAGATATTATTTGCGTAATCTCTGATAGCTCTGTCAGCGGCAAATCTGCCTGCTCCGGAAATGTTCATAAGTGACATTCTGTTCCAGTTTTCCGTGTCCTTATAAGCATTTGAAATTTCTGTCTGCTTTCTTCTGTAGTCTTCAAAATCTGCAAGAACCATATATGGG
>CAMFPJ010000134.1 GCA_945971755.1 uncultured Clostridia bacterium | reverse complement strand
ATTTACAATGTTTTCAACTCTTGAGAGGATTCGTGATGACAGATAAAGTCACCCAGACAATAAAAAAGCATAATATGCTCGAGCCCGGTGACACAGTCGGTGTCGGTATTTCGGGCGGTGCAGATTCCGTTGCCCTTTTGCATTTTCTTGTAAACAATAAAGACTTGCTCGGAATTGAAAGTGTTACCGCAGTGCACGTTAATCACTTAATTCGCGGGGATGAGGCTGAAAGAGATGCAGATTTTACAAAAGAAGTTTGTAAGAATTTGGGCGTTCCCTGCAAAGTGGTTACGGTTGATGTGCCCGGTGAATCGGAAAAAACGGGCGAGAGTATCGAAACGTGTGCAAGGCGTCTGAGATATGAAATTTTCGAAAGCTTCGGTTTCCGGAAATTTGCAACTGCGCACAACCTTAACGACCGAATGGAAACATTTTTCTTTAATCTTGCAAGAGGCGCCTCTATTTCAGGGCTTTTGTCAATTCCGTATGTGAGAAACAGTTACATTCGCCCGCTTCTTGATGTAACAAGGGAGGAAATTGAAAAGTATCTGCAAGAAAACGGTTTAACACATATTACGGACAGTACAAATAGCTGTGACGATTACACGAGAAATAAAATCAGACACAATTTAATTCCGCAAATGTTTGAATTGAACCCGTCTTTCGATAAAGCATTTCTTAAATGTGAAGAGTCACTTGAAATTACAAACGGTTACTTAAAAAGAGAAGCCGAAAGTCTTGTAAATGCTTGCCGTGACGGTGACACGTTTCAATGTGAAAAATTAAAACAGGCAGACAGTGCTTTAAGACTGACGGCAATTTCACAAATACTTAAAGAACAAAATGTAAAGAACATAATACGTGACTATGTTTACGCATTGGAGCATATAATTCTTTTCGGCGGCTCTGCAAATCTTTGTGAATGCACAGCACACTGCGAAAGAGACGTTCTTTATTTCGGCGAAGCAGAAGAAATTCCTGATTTTTCCGTAAAAATTGATATTGCTTCAAAAATTGCCGAAACTCCGTGCGGTAATTTCAAAGTTTATAATTTGCTAAAAAAAGATTTACAAAATTTTAACAAACAGCACTTTAATAATTGCATTGACTGTGATAGAATTAAAGGGCAGCTGAAAATTCGTTCAAGAATTCCCGGTGAGAGTGTCAAGCTTCACGGCAGAGGAATTACAAAAACGCTTAAACAGCTTTTTAATGAGAAAAAAATTCCCGTTTCAAAACGGCAAAAAATTGCGGTTTTGGCGGATGATGAGGGAATAGTGTGGCTTGAGGGCTTCGGAGTTTGCGAGCGTTGTGCCGTAACGGAAAGAACCGTTAATGCCATAATGTTTTTAAGGATGGAGGATAAAAATGATTAACGATATTTCGGAAATCTTAATTTCTGAAGAAGAATTAAGTGCAATTGTCACAAGACTCGGCAAAGAGATTTCGGAAGATTATAAGGACAAAAACCTTATGCTTATAAGTGTTCTTAAAGGCTCTGTTGTGTTTATGGCGGACCTTATGAGAGCAGTTAAAATTCCTTGTAAAATTGATTTTATGGCAGTTTCAAGCTACGGCTCCGGAACAAAGACATCAGGTGTTGTAAAAATTATTAAGGACTTAACGGAACCGATTGAGGGTGCAGATGTTTTAATTGTTGAAGATATTCTTGACAGCGGCGTAACCCTTTCGTATCTTAAAAAACTCCTTATGGCAAGAAATCCCAAGAGTATTAAGATTTGCACTTTGCTCGACAAACCGGAACGCCGAAAATCGGACATTTTTGCAGATTATGTAGGTTCATCAATTCCCGATGAATTTGCAGTGGGTTACGGTCTTGATTACGATGAAAAATACAGAAACCTTCCTTTCATCGGTTCACTCAAGCCGTCAGTATATCAAAAATAACAGGAGTGTAGATAATTGAAAAAGAATAATTGGAAAATCCTGATTCCTTATTTTTTAATTCCCATTTGCTTTGTAGCTGTGATGTTCTTTTATTATAATAAGAACACGGTGGAAGTAAAATATTATCAGGTTATCGAATATTTTGATGAGGGTCAGGTTACGGAGTACGAGCTTAACCTTTCAAGCGGTTCGCTTGTTTACAAATTGAACGGTGAAAAGGAAGCACGGAAATATACAGTTCCCAATGTAAATCTTTTCCTTAATGATATTCACGATTCGGTTCGTGAATATAACACTGAGCATCCGGACTCTCAAATTAAAATGAATTACAAGGCGGGCTCGTCTAATTCTTGGTGGGCAAATATGTGGCCGCTCTTGATTACCTTTGTATTCTTCATCGTGTTTATGACGATTATGTTCAAGAGAATGAACAACAGTGCGATGAATGAAAATAACCGTGCAATCAACTTCGGCAAGGCTCGTGTAAAACGCGGTGACGAGGAAAAGAACAAAGTCACATTTGACCAGGTTGCAGGCGCTGATGAAGAAAAAGAAGAACTTGCAGAAATCGTTGAGTTCCTCAAAAACCCCAATGACTTTAACAAGCTCGGTGCAAGAATTCCCAAGGGTGTGCTTTTGGTGGGCCCTCCCGGAACGGGTAAAACATTACTTGCAAAGGCAGTTGCAGGTGAGGCTGACGCACCGTTTTTCTCAATTTCAGGTTCTGACTTTGTTGAAATGTATGTGGGTGTCGGCGCATCACGTGTGCGTGACCTTTTCGGCGAAGCAAAGAAAAATTCACCTGCGATTATCTTTATTGATGAAATTGACGCTGTCGGCAGACACAGAGGCGCCGGTATGGGCGGTGGTCACGATGAACGTGAGCAGACTCTTAACCAGCTTCTTGTTGAAATGGACGGCTTTGGGGTGAATTCCGGTGTTATCGTTATTGCGGCAACAAACCGCCCCGACATTCTTGACCCCGCACTTCTTCGTCCGGGACGTTTTGACCGTCAGGTAACAGTTGGTTACCCTGATGTTAAGGGCAGAGAAGAAATTCTTAAAGTACACGCTAAAAACAAACCCTTAGCTCCGGACGTTAACCTTCATGCAATCGCGACCGAAACAGCAGGCTTTACAGGTGCAGACCTTGAAAATCTTCTTAATGAAGCCGCTTTGCTTGCCGCTAAACGTAAGCTTATGGCAATCACAATGGCTGAAATTGAAGAGGCTACTATTAAGGTTGTTGTGGGCAGTGAAAAGAAATCTAAACAGATTTCAGAGAAGGATAAGAAAATCACGGCATATCATGAGGCAGGTCATGCTGTTTCGTCTTACTACCTTGAGCACCGCGACCCTGTTACGCACATTTCAATTGTACCTCGCGGTATGGCAGGCGGCTTTACAATGTACCAGCCCGAGAAAGACGAAATGCACCTTATGAAGTCAAGAATGCTTGATGACATAGTAGGACTTCTCGGCGGACGTGTTGCTGAAAAGATTATTTTTGATGATATTTCCACAGGTGCTTCAAATG
>CAMFPJ010000133.1 GCA_945971755.1 uncultured Clostridia bacterium | reverse complement strand
GTTTAGATGCTGTTGAGAAAAGATGCAAAGCAGAAAACGAGAAACGGAGAATCCAAACAGAAAACGGCGAAACGGTTTACGGATTAGTTGAATTTCCGCTATCTGTGTATCTGGACTATGAACTTACACGCATAAAACTTGATTTTGCAAGTGAAAAAAAAGAAATCAACTATAGTTTCGCACCAATCTCAAAAAAGGAAAAGAAAGAGTTCTATAAAAACAATACAGACCTTTTCACAAGATACGGCGGCGACAAATTCCGCTTTAAAGAAGTGGATATGATTGTTGAAAAGAAAATAAGAGAGGAGCAATTTGAAAATGAAATCAAGAACATTTTACATAAGTTCGATTAACGGAAATGACGCTAACGACGGACTGAGCGCAAATACTCCTTTTCTTACTCTTAATAAAATAAACGAAATTGAAATCTGCGCAGGTGACAAAATTCTCCTTGAAAAAGGTTCTGAATTTTCGGGTGAATATTTGCATCTTAAAAACTGCGGTGATATAAACGGCGAAATAATCGAGATTGCTTCATACGGTGACGGTGATATGCCGATTATCAAGGCAGACGGCACAGGAGTTTGGTATCAGGATTACGGAACACCGCTTGACAGCAAATGTCATATTTATAAAGGTGATGTTTCATCGGCAATTCTGCTTTTTGACTGTGAAAATATCATAATTAAAGATATTGAGATTACAAATAAAGACAGCGAAAAATCTCTTGAAGAATACTCAAACCCCAATAAAACGGACAGAACGGGTGTTGCGGTTGTAGCACAGAACAGAGGCACTCTTCACAATATCACACTTGATAATTTGTACATTCATGACGTGAACGGTAATGTTTATAACAAGCACATGAATAACGGCGGAATTTATATGACCTGCTTTAAACCCGATGATGAAGAAAAAACGGGTGTTGCAAGATATGACGGCGTAACGGTGAAAAACTGTTATGTGAAAAAAGTCAGCCGTTGGGGTATTGCAGTCGGCTACTCATATAAGCACAAGGAATTTGCAACAAAAGAGCTTTCTGCCGACACTTTCAAGAAATACGGTCACGAGAACATTTTAATATGCGGTAACTATGTGAAATTCGCAGGTGGAGATGCCATTACTCCGATGTACGCCTTGGAACCGTTGGTTGAACATAATGTTGCGGACAGTTGTGCCTGTGAAATGAATGACAGAATTTACAGTAAACCTGAAAAACGAATGGGTAAAGTTGCGGCGGCAATATGGCCATGGAAATGCAAAAATGCACTTTTGCGTTATAACGAAGCAGTTGACACGAAGCTTAATCAGGACGGAATGGCTTATGATGCGGACTCAGGCGACGGAACTGTTTACGAGAAAAACTATTCCCGTCTTAATGAGGGCGGTTGTATTATGTTCTGTCTTCAGGAAGCAATTCATAACACATTTAAAGACAATGTAAGTTATGACGATTTAGGCGGTACTGTCAGTGCCGTGGGCAACCCCGACGCATACATAGCAAACAATAAATTCTATGTGCGAAAAGGTGTTCCGTTCAGACGCAAAAAAATGCGCAGCGGTAAGATTACATTAAAAAATAACGAGATAATTACTATTGAAAAGTGAGGTTAATATATGGCTAACAGTAAAGGCAGAGTAACAATCCCGACAGACATGGACGTCATAAAAGAAACCCTTGAAATTATGGATATCTGGGGTGCGGACGCTATCCGTGACTGCGACGGTACCGAATTTCCGCAAGAGTTAAAAGATGCAGGCGGAAAGGTATATGCAACATATTATACAACCCGTAAAGATAATGAATGGGCAAAGGCAAATCCGGACGAAGTTCAGCAAATGTATATTATGACTCCGTTTCACACCGCAACGGAAAATTCACTTTCAATTCACTTGATGGACCATCTTTATCCCGATATGCTCAAAGTCAATAACTATGACGACATCACAAGATGGTGGGAAGTTATGGACCGTACAACAGGTGAGCCTGTGCCCACAGATATGTGGTCATATAACGAAGAAACAGGCGATGTTACTATCAGCACAACACCGTTCCACGAATACACGGTGAGTTTCTTGGCTTATATTATGTGGGACCCGGTACATATGTATAATGCGGTTGTCAACGAGTGGGACATTGAACCGCAGATAACCTTTGATGTGCGTCAGCCGAAAACAAGAGCACACTCAATGGAAAGACTGCGTAAATTCTTAGATACTCACGATTATGTTGATGTTGTCAGATTTACAACTTTCTTTCACCAATTTACCCTTATATTTGACGAGTTGGCAAGAGAAAAATTTGTTGACTGGTACGGCTACACCGCTTCAGTCAGTCCGTATATTTTGGAACAGTTTGAAAAAGAAGTGGGCTATAAATTCCGTCCGGAATTCATTATTGACCAGGGCTATATGAATAACACATACAGAGTACCGTCAAAAGAATTCAAAGATTTCCAAGCATTCCAAAGACGTGAGGTTGCAAAACTTGCCAAAGAAATGGTCGATATTGTTCACGAATACGGCAAAGAAGCAATGATGTTTATGGGCGACCATTGGATTGGCATGGAGCCCTTTATGGAAGAATTTGAAACAATAGGACTTGATGCGGTTGTAGGCAGTGTGGGCAATGGTGCAACACTTCGTCTTTTCAGCGATATTAAAGGCGTAAAATACACAGAGGGCAGATTTTTGCCGTATTTCTTCCCCGATGTATTCTGCGAGGGCGGTGACCCCGTTTACGAAGCAAAAAATAACTGGATAACCGCAAGACGAGCTATTCTCAGAAGTCCCATTTCCCGTATCGGCTACGGCGGGTATCTTAAACTTGCGCTTAAATTCCCCGAATTCGTTGACTATATCAAAAATGTTTGCGACGAATTCAGAACTCTTTACGATAACATTTGCGGTGTAACACCTTATTGCGTTAAGAGGGTTGCGGTTTTAAACTGTTGGGGCAAAATGCGCGGTTGGGGTAACCACATGGTGCATCACGCACTTTATTACAGACAAAACTATTCATATTTCGGCATTATTGAGGCATTAAGCGGAGCACCCTTTGATGTGAAGTTTATTAGTTTTGACGATATGAAAAAAGATAAAAATCTTCTTGATAATTTTGATGTAGTTATCAATGTAGGTGACGCTGATACAGCACAAACAGGCGGCGAGTATTGGAAAGACGAAGAAATTATCACCGCAGTTAAAAAATTCGTCTATAACGGTGGCGGATTTATCGGTGTGGGCGAACCTGCGGCACATCAATGGCAGGGTAAATTTTTCCAACTTGACGATATTTTAGGTGTTGAAAGAGAAAACGGATTAACACTTAATACCCGCCGTTATAATGTTGAAGAACACCGTGACCATTTCATTCTTGCCGATGCAGAGGGCGAGGTTGATTTCGGCGAAGGAAAGAAGAATATTGTTGCCCTTGACGGCACAACGGTACTTATTCA
>CAMFPJ010000132.1 GCA_945971755.1 uncultured Clostridia bacterium | reverse complement strand
AAACGGATACTCTTATTCGGGAGAAATGGTTTGTTTTTCGCATCAGGGGTATAAGATACCCGAAAATGTCTTAAAGCAGGTTAACAGCGGCGAGTATTTTGACGATGAGAAAATAACAGGTCTTTTCAGCGAAAAGACCTTCCTCGCAGGCGCTCCCGTTAAGATTAACGGGCAAACGGTGGGTTCGGTGTTTGTTGCCGCACCGGTAGGGTACAGCTTCAGAGAATATACAACGGATATTTTCAATATGTACCTATCGTCTGCGATTTTTTCAGCGGCTCTTTCATTCCTTGCGGTTTATGCGTTTACCGATAAGCTTACAAACCCTTTAAGGCAGATGTTGAATGCAACTAAAGCGTATGCAAAGGGAGATTTCAGCAAACGGGTTGACGTTAAGGGTAAAGACGAGTTTGCCGATTTATGCGTTTCCTTTAACAGAATGGCAACGGCGCTCTCGGTTATGGAGTCATCACGAAGAAGCTTTGTCGCCAATGTGTCCCACGAACTCAAAACCCCCATGACCACAATCAGCGGGTTTATTAATGGTATGCTTGACGGCACAATACCCGAGGAAAAAAAGGAAGAGTATTTGCACATAGTGTCAGATGAAGTTGAGCGCCTTTCGCGACTTGTAACTTCAATGCTCAATCTTTCAAAAATTGAGGCAGGGGAGTTGGAACTTAAATTTTCCGACTTTGATTTAAGCAGTATAGCTATAAACTGCCTTTTGACATTTGAACAGATAATTGAAAAGAAAAATATTGAAATTAAGGGCTTGGATACATTGGAAAAAACCGTAATTCACGGTGACAGCGATATGATTTATCAGGTTGTTTACAACCTTATTGACAATGCGGTCAAATTTACTCCCGACGGCGGTACAATTGAAGTTTCAATTTCTGAGAACGAGTCTGGCAAATCACACTTTTCCATTAAAAACTCCGGTGACGGAATTGCCCCGGAGGAGGTTGGCAGAGTGTTTGAAAGATTTTATAAAGTGGATAAATCTCGCAGCTATGACGCAAAGAGTGCGGGACTTGGGTTGTATCTTTGCAAAACAATTGTTGAGATGCACGGCGGAAATATTTATGTTCAAAGCGTTCAGGGCGAATATACACAGTTCGGTTTTACGCTTAACGGTTAGGAGATATATTTATGGATAACAATTTTGATAATGAGAAAATTTTCGGTGACGGCAGCAGTAATGAAAAATCAGAAGTCGGCGCTGAAAAAACACCGGGAACTGAAACTCCGTCAAAAATTTACGGAGCCCCGGAACCGAGTGCCTTTTCAAATGAGCAGGCAGGAGCAAACTCTCAGTTTGTAAGTAACGGAAATGCTGCGGCACCGCAGACTCCGCCTGTTGCTTTTTCCGGAACAGGCAACGGATACACACCTTACGGGTATTATCCCCAAAGGCCGCAGGCAACTAAAAAGCCCTCAAAAAACAAAAAACTCGGAGTAGTAATTGCTATAATTTTAGTTGCTGTTGCATTTTTAACCTGCGTAGCAATTGCTGTTACGGTTATAACAAAAGGAATTGTTAATAAAAATACCAATACAAAGCCGAATGAAACCGTAAGTGCAGAAATTCCTCTTCAAGATTCACAGAATATCTCGTCAGACGGCGATGAAACATCGGCTTCTGCAATTTACCAAAAGGTTTGCGAAACAAACGTGGGAGTTCTTGTTTATTACAACAACCAGTCAACAATTTATTCCGAAGGCTCAGGTGTAATTTTGCCCGCAGTTTTCTCTGACGATAAAAACAACGGCAAAACCTACATTGTAACCTGTGCGCATGTTCTTGAACAGTCCCCGTCATACAAAACCGTGATTCAGCTTTATGACGGTACTCAGTATGACGCAACAATAGTAGGCCTTGACAAAAAGACCGATATCGGTGTTGTTTCAATCAACAAGACAGGCCTTAAGGCAGCGGAGTTTGCAAAAACCGATGAGATTTCAGTCGGTGAAACGGTTTACGCACTCGGAAACCCCGGCGGTTCAACATTCTTCGGCTCATTTACTAACGGAATTGTTTCTGCAATCGGCAGACCCGTTGACAGCCCCGTCGGATATGAGGTTGCCTGCATTCAGCATACCGCGGCTATTAACCCCGGCAACTCGGGCGGTGCCCTTCTTAATGAATACGGCCAGGTAATCGGTATCAACTCTTCAAAAATCGCATCAACCGATTATGAGGGAATGGGCTTTGCCGTTCCCAGCGAAACGGTTAAGGAAATAGTTGAAAAGTTAATTCAGGACGGTTACGTTAAGGACAGACCTGTTTTGGGAATTACTCTTTACCCGTCAACCTACAGCCAGGTTCATTCATACATTGTTAAATCAAACGACCTGCCCGCGGGAACAATAATTATTAACTCAATAGCAAATAACAGCGACCTTGCAAATAAGGACGTTAAACAAGGCGATATGATCATAGGCTTTAACGGAAAAGACCTTGACGATTACGACGACCTTTTAGATTTTGTTGAGAACAGTAAGGTGGGCGACAAAATAACCTTAAAGATTTGCCGCATTGACCAAAATTACAAAATAACAACCTTTGAGGTTGAAACAAAACTCGTTGAGGATACCGGCGAAATTTACACCGAGGAAGAAGAAACGCAATATCAAAATCCGTTCGGTTTTAATTTCGGAAATTAAAACTTAATAATAAAAAATTGGGGAGCAGTATGGAAAATACTGCTCCTTATTTAACGAAAAAGACGTAAAATGTGCTTTTTTGCCAAATAATGTATAAAAAAATTGTAATAAATGACATAAAAACTACTTTACAAACAATAAATTATCTGTTAGAATATAAGCGGAAAGCTTGGGTCCGGGTAAATCCAAGCTCTCCGGGTATTGGCGGGAACGTTAACGGCATTGCGAAGAAACGTTCACAAACTTAAGGCTTTCGGGATTTAAGCGAGTGTTCGTAATGCACATTTGTTTAGCTTCACGTTGCAACACCGTTGTGAAAAGATTTTCATTCCATAGTCTTTTTTGGCTGCGCCTTAAAATCGGGTTGCGCCTAAAAAGATGAGGTTGGGAGAGCTTGGTACACTCTTTCCGTTTCGGCGGGCGTGAAATGACAGGCACAAAGGCTCGAAGCTTTCGTTATAACCCATTGAAACCCTAAACGGCTCACCTCGGGTAAAGGTGAGCCGTTTTAAATTTTGTAAATATTTTAGTCGGGTAGTCGGGGTTTCCCGACTTTTTGTTTAATAGAGCTTAAAAATAAAAGCAATAATTCCGTAAATCACTGCTGCGGCTGTGCCGTAAGCAATAACGGGGCCGGAAGCTGTAAAGATTTTAGCACCGGTTCCCGGAACAATTCCCTTGGCTGCTGTCAATATAGGACACAGCAGTTTGCAAAAATATTTACATTAAATCAGCGGTGTGGTATAATAACCTCACGAAACAAGACGAAATCGAAGATTTCTGTGTTTCGGAGA
>CAMFPJ010000131.1 GCA_945971755.1 uncultured Clostridia bacterium | reverse complement strand
GGTGAAGCACTTGATGTTGACGGTGACTGCGGCGGTTACAATCTTCAGTGGGCTTGGAGTTCAGGCAGAGCGGCAGGACAAAGTCTGGCGGAAAGGATAAATAATGCTCAGAGTAAGTGAAGTGAAAATGAGCCTTGACAGTACATTTCCGGAACTTGTTGAAAAAACCGCCAAGGTATTAAAAATCTCAAAAGAGAATATTCTAAAGGCTGAAATTTACCGCAGAAGCGTTGACTGCCGCAGTGATGATGTGCATTTTGTTTATACGGTGGATGTCACTGTTGACGGTGATGAGGAAAAGCTTAAAAATAAACTTAACAACCCCAAAATTACAACCTGTGAAAAATACGTTTACGCAATGCCGCAGAATAAGCGTAAAAATAAATATCCGCCAATTGTTGCAGGCTTCGGCCCTGCGGGAATGTTCGCGGCGCTTATCCTTGCAAGAAGCGGGTGTGAGCCAATTGTTGTTGAACGCGGAACGGACATTGACACAAGAACGGGCGACGTATTAAACTTCTGGAAAAACCGAGTGCTTAATGTGAGTTCAAACATACAGTACGGCGAGGGCGGCGCAGGAACATTTTCCGACGGAAAGCTCACAACGGGAATTAAAGACAGCCGTTGCAGATTTATTTTTGAAGAATTTGTTAAACACGGTGCACCTGAGGATATTTTAGTGAATGCAAAACCTCATATCGGCACAGATAACCTTAAAAATGTTGTCAAGAATATACGTGAAGAGATACTGTCTCTCGGCGGTAAAATCTTTTTTGAAACCGCTCTTACCGATGTAATAGTCGCAAACGGTTACATTCAGGGTGTTACCGTTACCGATAAAAACGGCAGAAAAACCGATATTGAAACCGACGCTTTAATTGTGTCCATAGGTCATTCCGCAAGAGACACGGTTGAAATGCTTCACTCCCACGGAATAAATATGATGCGAAAGCCCTTTTCTGTGGGTGCGCGAATTGAGCATCCGCAAGAGTTTATAAATGAGCGTCAGTACGGAAAATTCAACGGTCACCCGGCATTAAAGCCTGCAGATTACAAAATGGCTTGCCACCCACCCCACGGCAGGGGAGCTTATACATTTTGTATGTGCCCGGGCGGCACAGTTGTTTGTGCGTCTTCAGCAGAGGGTGAAATTGTTACAAACGGCATGAGTGAATATGCACGTGACAAAGAAAATGCCAATGCGGCAATTTTAGTGGGCATTGACCCTGAGGATTTTCCTGACGGCAGCGTGATGTCAGGCTTTGATTTGCAGCAGCAAATCGAAAGAAAAGCTTTTGAGATGGGCGGCGGAGATTATTCTGCTCCTGCAACGCTTGTGGGCGATTTTCTTGAGGGCAGGACGTCAACAAAAATCGGCTCCGTGAGGCCTTCATTTACCACAGGGGTTAACATGAGTGACATTTCAAAGTGCTTACCCAAAAAGGTTACGGATACAATGCGAGACGCACTCAGGCAAATGGACAGAAAAATCAACGGCTTTGCAATGAAAGACGCTGTTTTAACCGCTCCCGAAACGAGAAGTTCATCACCCGTAAGAATTTTACGTGATGAATTTTTGCAGACCAACATCAGAGGTGTTTTTCCTTCGGGTGAGGGTGCAGGCTACGCAGGGGGAATTGTTTCCGCTGCGGTTGACGGAGTAAAATGCGCTGAGGCGGTTCTCGCTGATGAATCGTAATAAAATTGTAATTTGACATTGGATAATTCGTGATATATTATTCTTATTAGAAATACAGAAAGGGGCGACTTTATGAACATTGACAATCTTTGCATGGGCTGTATGAGTGAACTTTACGGCGAAGAAAAGTGTCCTAACTGCGGTTTTTACGTTAACACACCGCAAATTTCTCCCTATCTCCCGCTTAAAAGTCAAATAGGTGACAGATATATAATCGGTAAGGTGATGAATTCAAATGCCGAGGGTGTAACCTATATGGGATTTGACACGGTTCGTAAAGAATCTGTTGTTATCCGTGAGTATTTACCTGAAAACTTTTCGCAGAGAACAATTGACAGCACTGCTCTTTTTGTAACTGAAGGTAAAGAGGAGCTTTACGAAAAATACCTTGGAAAATTTCTTGATTTGTGGCGAAAACTCGCAAGGCTTCGCGGTCTTTCTGCACTTGTTCCCGTAGTTGATATTATTGAAGATAACAACACGGCATACGCAATTACCGAACATGTTGAAAGCATTACTCTGCGTGAATTTTTGCTTAAGAGCCAAACGGGATACCTTAACTGGAGCAAGGCAAAAGTTCTTTTTATGCCTGTTCTGGGTGCTGTTTCTAAGATTCACGATTTGGGAATAATTCACGGTGGAATTAACCCTGATAATTTACTTATCGGCCGTGACGGTAAACTTCGTTTAACGGGCTTTTCCGTTCCTGAGGTGCATAATGAGGGTAGTGATTTTTCTCCCGAATTTTTTGACGGATACACCCCCATTGAACAGTACGGCTACAATTACAATTTCGGAGTATGGTCAGATATTTACGCATTTTCAGCGGTTATTTACAGAGCTTTGGTGGGCTCTGTCCCACAAGACGCAGTTTCCCGTTCGGTCAATGACCAGCTTTTAATTCCGGCGCGTTTTGCGGAGGTTATACCCATTTACGTTATAAATGCTTTAATGAACGGCTTACAGCTTGAACCGGACTCAAGAACACTTGACGCTGAAACGCTCCGTGAAGAACTTTCGGGCACACCGGCGAATGTTGTTTCTTCTTTCTCGGGTGCAAGTGTTCAGCCCAAAGAAACAAAACCCGCAGAAACTCCGCCTCAGCCTGAAAAGAAGACTTCTTCAACATCAAAAATTGTACTTATTACATTCTTGAGTATTGTTTGTGCAGGGCTTTTAATTTTCGGAGGATATATGGTATATGAACATTATTTCTCCGAAAAAACGCCTACTGAAACGGAAGAAGAAATGCCAAAGGAAAAAAGCTTTGTAGTTGTTGACTTCAGATACGGCACTGCCGGCCAAAATTTGACTTTTGACGAAATAGCAAACAGTACGGCACAGCAAAAACGTTTTGTTATTTCTAAGAAGGAAGCATATAGCAGTGAAGTCCCTGCAGGTTACATTATCGAGCAGAGCATTGCTCCCGATATGGTAGTGCCTTACGGAACGGCCATTGAATTTACCGTAAGTCTCGGTAAAGAATATGTACCTATTCCGGACATAATGAATTTAATGAAAGATGATGCCGTTCGCTTGCTTGAGGAAGCAGGCTTTAAGGTTTCCGTTGCCACAGACGTTAATGACGGCACACAGGTGGCAGATTCTGTCGGTCAGGTTACGCCTGCCGTTGGTGAAAAGCTGGAAAAAGGCGCAACGGTATATATTCACGTTTGGGGTGAATTGCCGTCAACCGAACCCGAAACCTCCGAACAGTCAAATTTAGGCTGGCTCGGCAATCTTCCGAATATCGGAGAAATAGTTCCTTAAATAAATCAAAA
>CAMFPJ010000130.1 GCA_945971755.1 uncultured Clostridia bacterium | reverse complement strand
TTAGCATCCTGTGATTCACGCGGAACCATCTTAAGTGAGCTTGTCGGGCAAACGCCGATGCAGACGCCGCAACCCATACAGTCAAGCGGAGAAACTGCCATTGTGTATTTGTAAACGCCCTTGCCTTTACCTGCCTTCTTGTCAACAAGTGTTGCACATTCAGGAGCATTAGCTGCTTCTTCATCATTAAGAAGGTAAGGTCTGATTGTTGCGTGTGGGCAAACATAAGAGCACTTGTTGCACTGTACGCATGTTGCACTGTTCCATTCGGGAACCATAACTGCAACGCCGCGCTTTTCGTAAGCTGATGCGCCTTGCTCGAAAGTACCGTCAACGTGGTCAGCAAATGCTGAAACTGGAAGAGAGTCACCGTCCATCTTGCCAACTGGCTTCATGATTGAGTCAACCATCTTAACGAGTTTATCAGCGCCTTTGCTCTGTTCAGCTACTGCTGTGTCTGTTGCGTTAGCCCAGTCAGCAGGAACTTCAATCTTCTTGTAAGCAGAAGCACCAGCGTCGATAGCTTTTTCGTTCATCTGAACGATTTCGATACCCTTCTTCATGAACTTCTGTGCTTTTTCCTTCATGTAGCCGATTGCTTCAGCTTCAGGAAGAACCTTTGAAAGTGAGAAGAAAGCAGACTGAAGAATTGTGTTAGTTCTCTTACCGAGACCGATTTCAGCAGCCATATCAATAGCGTTAACTGTGTAAAGCTGAATGTTGTTGTTTGCGATATATCTCTTTGCTTCGGCATTGAGCTTCTCTGCAAGCTCAGCTTCGTCCCACTGGCAGTTGATAAGGAATACACCGCCTGGTTTAACGTCCTGAACCATCTTGTAACCCTTTTCGATGTAAGATGGGTTGTGGCAAGCTACGAAGTCAGCCTTATTGATGTAGTATGAGCTCTTAATTGGCTTATCACCGAAACGAAGGTGAGAAATTGTAATACCGCCTGTTTTCTTTGAGTCATACTGGAAGTAAGCCTGAACATATTTATCAGTATGGTCACCGATAATTTTGATTGAGTCTTTGTTAGCACCAACAGTACCGTCACCGCCGAGACCCCAGAACTTGCACTCGATTGTGCCTTCTGCTGCCGTAATGGGAGCGGGCTTTTCTTCAAGTGAAAGGTGAGTTACGTCATCGTTGATACCGATTGTGAACTGACGAGCAGGAGTTTCATTGTTAAGGTGCTCGTAAACAGCAAAGATGCTTGAGGGCGGTGTGTCTTTTGAACCGAGACCGTATCTGCCGCCGCAAACTTTAATGCCGTCTCTGCCCTGTTCGTTAAGAGCAGCAATAACGTCAAGGAAGAGAGGTTCACCGATTGAACCGGGCTCCTTTGTTCTGTCAAGAACTGCAATTTTCTTTGCGGTTGCCGGGATAGCGTCAACAAAGTGCTTTGTTGAGAAAGGTCTGTAAAGACGAACCTTAACAAGACCAACCTTTTCGCCCTTTGCAAGAAGATAATCAATAACCTCTTCGGCAACGTCGCAAACTGAACCCATAGCAACGATTACGCGTTCTGCATCGGGTGCGCCGTAGTAGTTGAAAAGTTTATAGTCTGTGCCGAGTTTTTCGTTAACCTTGTCCATATATTCTTCAACAATACCGGGAACAGCGTTGTAATATTCGTTACAAGCCTCTCTGTGCTGGAAGAAGATGTCGCCGTTTTCGTGTGAACCGCGCATAACGGGGCGCTCGGGGTTAAGAGCACGTTTACGGAAAGCTTCTACAGCGTCCATATCGCACATCTCTTTAAGGTCTTCAAAATCCCAAACCTTGATTTTCTGAATTTCGTGTGATGTTCTGAAACCGTCAAAGAAGTTGATGAACGGAACTCTTGACTTAATTGTTGCAAGGTGTGCAACAGCAGAAAGGTCCATAACTTCCTGAGTGTTTGTTTCAGCAAGCATTGCAAAGCCTGTCTGACGACAAGCGTAAACGTCTGAATGGTCGCCGAAAATGTTGAGAGCATGAGATGCAACGCAACGAGCTGATACGTGGAATACGCAGGGGAGAAGCTCGCCTGCAATCTTATACATATTCGGAATCATAAGAAGAAGACCCTGAGATGCTGTATAAGTAGTTGTGAGAGCACCTGCTGCAAGAGAACCGTGAACAGTACCTGAAGCACCTGCTTCTGACTGCATTTCAGCAACTCTTACTTTTGTGCCGAAAATGTTTTTAAGTCCCTGAGCTGACCACTGATCAACAAAGTCTGCCATGGGGCTTGACGGGGTAATGGGGTAAATACCTGCTACTTCGGTAAATGCATAAGATACGTGAGCAGCGGCATTGTTACCGTCCATAGTCTTGGATTTTCTGACTACTGGCATTTTTATTTCCTCCTTGAATTGTTTGTAAATTGAATATAATTGTATTTATTCTCATACATTTCTTATTCTATCACTTTTGAAACCGATTGTAAACATATTTTATAGGGAAATTTGTTATATTTGAAAGATTTTTTTATGCGTTTTAACTCTTTATAACCGCACTTGACGAAATGTATAAATTGTTATAGAATAGAGACAGTATTTTATATACTGAATTTTTATATGTTAAAGGAGAAATTTTAGTCTATGGACGCAGACCCCGGGAGTATTATTCTTAAAATAATAGTTCTTTTTGCATTGATATTTGTCAATGCGTTTTTCGCAATGAGTGAGATTGCTATTATCTCTCTTAATGACAACAAAATTGAGAAGATGGCAGAGGACGGAGACAAAAAAGCAAAGCAAGTGTTAAAGCTTACAAAGGACTCAAGCGGTTTTCTTTCCACAATTCAAATCGGCGTAACCCTTGCAGGCTTTTTAACAAGCGCTACCGCTTCGCAAAGCTTTGCGGTTATGATTACCGAAAAACTCAGTGAAACAAATGTGGTAAATTATATTCCGTTAGGTGTAATAAGCGTAATTTCAACTGTTTTAATTACTGTGATTATGTCTTATTTTTCACTTGTTCTCGGTGAGCTTGCACCTAAGAAAATTGCTATGCATAACCCACAAAAAGTTTCATTTGCGGTTGTTCCCGTTTTGCTTTTTGTTAACAAAACAATGAAACCATTTGTAAGGCTTTTATCTGCTTCAACTAACGGAATTGTCCGCTTATGCGGCATTGACCCCGATGCAGACGAAGAGGTTGTTACCGAAGAAGAAATTCGTATGATGGTTGATGTAGGTCAGGAAAAGGGCGTTATTGAAGATGTACAAAAGGAAATGATAAATAACATTTTTGAATTTGACGATATGGATGTGGGAGATATTATGACTCACCGCACAGACGTTGAATTCATTGATATTGACGAGCCGCTTTCCGAGGCTGTTGCAAGGGCGGTAAAATTCGGCTATTCGCGATTTCCTGTTTTCCGTGACGACCAGGACAACATTGTGGGCATTATCTACATTAAAGACCTCTTGAAATATATCGGTTCGTCAATTCCTAAAACAAAGGGCATAAAAGACTTTATGAGGGACACCTATTTCGTTCC
>CAMFPJ010000129.1 GCA_945971755.1 uncultured Clostridia bacterium | reverse complement strand
TCTAATCGGGCAGTCCCGTAAAAATGGGATTGCCCGTTTGCTTTATAGAAATGTAAAATAAAACCAAAAACTCAGCAAGTGAAATCAAGCGAAATGTTTTCCGATTCTGTAAAATGAATATAAGTCAAAGGGGAGGACATACAGAAATGGACGAGTGGTACAAGAACATTCAGAAAATTATTGATGAGATTGACGGTTGCATCAAAAGTCACAGCAACGAGGCGCTAACTCTTAAAAGACTTGCCGATAATCTGGGATATTCGGAATACTACGTGTCAAGAAAATTCAAAGAAATGTCAGGACTCAGGCTCAGAGATTATCTGCGTTACAGAAACTTGGCTTTTGCTCTGAAGGAAATTCGTGATACAGATTTAGGTATCTTGGATATAGCCTTAAACCACGGCTTTTCCTCTCACGAAGCTTTTACCCGTGCGTTTAAGGAAGCATACGGAATTTTACCAAGCGAATACCGTCAAAATCCGGTTCCTGTTGTGCTTCGTACCGTAATCAAACCTTTTGACTGTTATTTATTAGGAATTGGAGGAACAGGCATGGCACAATCAATTGAAGGTGTAAAAACATATTTTGTAACAATTCCCGCACACAAGTTTTTACACATCAGGAATTACGAAAGTATAGGTTATTTTGACTTTTGGCAAAAGCAAAGTCTTATTCCCGGGCAAGATTGCGAAACTATTTACGGACTTCTTGACAGTATCAAAGGTAAATTAGATGATACCGGCGGGGATGAAGCTGACAGCGGAAGCGGACAACTAATGGCGTTTATAAATGAACCGACAGGCAGAATATGCAGTTGGGGAATCCCTCTTGCAGAGGCTTACGGTGTTCGATTACCGTCAGATTATAACGGTGAAATACCGCCGCAAATGCAAATAATGGACGTTTCAGAAGGTGAATACATTGTTTTTGAACACGGACCGTTCGATTTTGAAACAGAAAACGCAACCGTAGAAGCAAAAATTGAAGAAGCAATGAAAGAGTTTGACTATTCAAAAAGCGGATACCGCCTTGACACAACACCCGGCAGAGTGTTCTATTTCTATCACGACTGTAAGCGGTTTTGGAAATATGTAAGACCGGTTAAAAAATTAAGTAGCGAATTAAAGGAATAAAAAAACTCCGCTTTATGCGGAGTTTTTTCTGTTATATTAAATTTCAATTATTTTTCTGTGCTGTTGCCTGTGATGCCCTCTTCAGCTAAAAGAGTTGCTTCGTTAGCTTCCATTAACTGAATTTTTTCACGGCGGCGAACTTCAAGCTCTTCAAGCATTTGCTCTTTCATTTTACCGCTAACGTTAAAGAACATAAGTGTAATACCGTAAAGGAATCTTGCGATTGCAGGGAGGAGGCAGAACACTGCCCAGAAACCAAGGAGAACCTTGTGGTTTGATTCGGCAATAATATTACCGAATTCGTCCTTGTGAGCAACGTAACCGACTGCTGAAATAACAACACCTGAAAGAAGCTGAATAACAGAGTTAGCTGCTTTACCGAAGTAGTTTTGAACTGTCTGAACAAGTGCTTCGTTACGAACGCCTGTTTTCCATTCACTGTAGTCGTAAACGTCGCCTTGTAAAACTGCGCCTGCAACGTTCATAAGTGAGTTGGGAAGACCGCAAATTGTAAGGCAAAGGGCGATTACTGCCATATTGATAATAGCATTTCCGCCGCTCCAGTCAACAAGGAAGCCTTTGCCGCCGTTACCGCAAAGACCGATAAGAAATGTGCCGAGATAAGCAAGACCGGCAAAAATACCGGAACCTACGCAAACGTTTCTTGCACCGAATTTACGGATAAGCTTTGGTGCAAGAGGAGTCATTATGTAAGCAGGAATACCTGTGAAAAGACCTGCGATTGTTCCGTGAAGAAGGTTCTTTGAGTTGTGCATCCAGTAGAAGCTTTCGCTTGCAACACCAACTGACTTAAAGCCGTTGAAGAAACCGGAAAGAACAAGAACGAACATCGGTCTGTTCTTAAATACGTTTTTGAATGACTCAACAACGCCGACTTCCTGCATCTGCTCACGTGAAGCAAGGGGAACACGCTCACGCATGTTCTTAAAGCCGTAAAATGCGGTGATTGCAGCAATAACTGCAAGGAAAACTGCAAACCATGTGTAAACGTCCTGCATGCCGACTTTGTTGTGTGTTGCACCCGGGAGAACAGAAACCAAAACGGTAGCTATTGACGGAAGCCATGTACCGAAAAGTTCCATAAATTTTGAGGTTGCAATAAGGCTGTCACGCTCATCAGTGTTTGGAGTAATGTTGTAAAGCATAATGCCCCAAGCACCGAAATAAGACATACCGAGGTTATAAACAAAGATAGCAAAAACAACCCAAACAACTTTTTGCCACTCGTAAACAAGAAAAGCCGGAGCGGTGAAAAGCATAACGTTTGCTATTGCCCAGAACGGAGTCGGAACTACGAGCCACGGGCGAAGTCTGCCCCAACGGGTTCTTGTACGGTCAATAATAAGACCTGAAATAGAGTCGTCAAGCGCGTCATAAATTGATTCGATGAACATAATGATACCGTAAGTACTACCAGACATACCAAGGAAGCTGATAATAAAGAACTGACGGAATGCATTAACGTACTGACTTAAGTTTTTCTGACCGAAAGAGGTGAGAAGAAAAGCAACAATCTCACGGGGACGAATATATTTTCTGTTTGATGTTGAGAGAGCCTCAAGCTCCGCCTCAACAGCCTGTTCGTCAAGCTCTTCGGCAACTGTGGTTTTAGTCTCGGCCACGGTTTATCACATCCCAATTTTTAGAATACTTATTTATAATATCATATTGAATAAAAATAATCAACCGAAAAAGGTTAATTTTATTTCACTTTGAAAATTTTTGCGACTCCGCAACGGCCATTTTGTCACAACGCTCATTTTCGGGGTGGCCGTCGTGCCCTTTCAACCAAACGAAAGAATATTCGTGCTCCGAGAGTAAATTTAAGAGCATATCCCACAAGTCGGCATTCAGTGCAGGCTTTTTGTCTTTTTTACGCCATCCGTTTTCTTTCCAAGACTGTGCCCAGCCCTTTGTTATTCCGTTTACAACGTACTGTGAGTCGGTATAAATTGTAACATCACACTTCCTCTTGAGGGCTGAAAGCCCGTTAATTACGGCTAAAAGCTCCATTCGGTTGTTGGTTGTGTTTGCTTCACCGCCGGACATTTCTTTTTCTATTCCGTTTGAGCGAAGAATTGTACCCCAACCGCCGGGTCCCGGGTTGCCGGAGCAAGCACCGTCAGTAAACATTTCAACTTTAGTAAGCGACATATTAAAACCTCTTGAATAAACTGTTTTTAACTTATCAAAAATATTATTTAGACTGTATCTCATTTTATCACGGGAGAAAGTGTTTTTCAACAAATTTCTTTTTTATTGTACACTGTGTTTCTTGACAACAAACTGTATTTGGAGTCTGTCTCTTATACACATCTGACGCTGCCGACGAAGGCTTAGGTGTA
>CAMFPJ010000128.1 GCA_945971755.1 uncultured Clostridia bacterium | reverse complement strand
TGCATAATCTTATCAACCGAAGCATCGGGTTTATCCATTTTATTGATAGCCACAATAATTGAAACCTCAGCGGCCTTTGCGTGGTTAATAGCCTCAACTGTCTGCGGCATAATACCGTCATCAGCAGCAACAACCAAAACGGCAATGTCGGTTGCCATAGCACCGCGGGCACGCATTGAAGTAAATGCCTCGTGGCCGGGTGTGTCAAGGAATGTGATTTTCTGTCCGTTAAGGTCAACCCTGTAAGCACCGATATGCTGTGTAATACCGCCTGCCTCTGTTTCGGTAACTGCTGTATTACGAATAGCGTCAAGAATTGATGTTTTACCGTGGTCAACGTGACCCATAACGCAAACAACCGGGTCGCGTGGGAGAAGGTCTTCGTCTGCGTCCTCGGAGGCGTCAATAATTCTTTCCTCAATAGTAACAACAACCTCACGGTTAACCTTTGCACCAAGTTCGGTTGCAACAATTTCAGCGGTGTCGTAGTCAATAACATCATTGATTGTTGACATCTGACCGAGCATAAATAGCTTTTTAATAACTTCAGCGGCTGTCATTTTAAGACGGGATGCAAGTTCACCGACTGTGATTTCATCACCGACTGTAATAACAGGAGGCTTCTTTGCTCTTTCTGCCGCAATTCTCTTAAGACGCTCTGCTTCAGTCTCTTTCTTTCCGCCGTGTGTACCTTGACGGCGATATTGCTGTGATTTTTGCTTAAGCTTCTGCTTCTTGACAAGGTTGTCGGAATTAGTAGAGCTTGCGGGAGCAATATTTTCATATTTTTCGTTGTATTTTTCAGCGTCGAAAGAATTTGCACGAGTGTCAATTCTTCTCATTTCACCCTTGGTTCTTGCTTGCATGGGGCGGTCATCTTTTTTATCTTTTTTGACTTCTGCCTTGGGCGCGCTTTTTTGTTCTGCGGGTTTATTCTCGGACTTTTTACCGCCGGATTTCGGCTTTTCTTCCGATTTTGGATGTGCTTCTTTCTTCGGCTTCTCTTCAGGGATAGCAGAGAAATAAGCGTCAAAACTCTCTACGTTGTGTTCTTTAGTGATAAGGTCGAAAAGAATGTCAAGGTCTTTTTCTTCAACCGCTGTTGAAGATTTCTTTTCACCCTCGGTAAATTTCGCAAGTATTTCAATTATTTCCTTACTCTGCAATTCAAAGCTTTTCGCAAGGTCGCTTACTTTGAATTTTTTAGTTGCAATAGCCATTAAACATTTCCTCCCGTTAAATCGTTGAAAAGCGTTTTTGCAAAGCCTTTATCATCAACCGTAAAAACCTTTGCCTTTGAGCCTGTGTATAAATAAAGCTCGTCAGATGTGATTTTTGCCGATATGCACTGAATATTTCTTCCGTCAAAAGTACATTCGTCTGAAATTTCACGAAAAAGTCTTTCGGAAGAATCACTGCAAAGAACGGCTAAATACGCTTTTCTTTTTTTTATTTGTGTGACCGCGGCATCATGCCCTAAAGACATTTTGCCTGCCCTGCGGCAAAGCCCCAGGTGGCCTTTTAATTTACTGTCGGTCATTATTTCTTAAGCTGCTCCTCTATTTTGTCATAAACCTCATCGGGAACGGCCGTTTCAAAAGCTTTGTCGATTCTTTTGCTCTTTCGTGCCATTTTTAAGCACTCGGCGTTGGGACAAATGTAAGCACCTCTGCCGGACATTTTCCCTGTAAGGTCAAGATTGATTTCACCGTCTGCATTTTTTACTATGCGGACTAATTCTCTTTTATCTTTCTGCTCGCCGCAGCCGTTACATTTTCTCAAAGGAATCTTTTTCTGCTTCAAAACATTCACTCCTAAATTAAGGGTTATCCCTCGTAAAATCCGCTTTCGGGTTTAATGTCAATATTCCAGCCTGTAAGCTGTGCGGCAAGGCGTGCGTTTTGACCTTTGTTGCCGATTGCAAGAGAAAGCTGATTGTCGGGAACCGTAACCGTACAAGATTTCTTTGATTTTTTATCCTCAGTTCCAGCGTCGTTAATTTCAACGCTTAAAACATTTGCAGGAGCAAGTGAAGCGGCAATGAATTCTTCAGGATTTTCACTGTATTTAACAATGTCAATCTTTTCGCCGCCCAGCACGTCAACGATTTTGTTTACACGTGCACCTCTTTGACCGATGCAAGCACCGATTGGGTCAACGTCCGCATCTTTTGAACTAACCGCCATTTTTGTGCGGCTTCCCGCATCACGTGAAATTGCATTGATTGTAACGATACCGTCAAAAATTTCGGGAACTTCCTGTTCGAAAAGTCTTTTAACAAGACCTGCTTTAGCGCGTGAAATCATAACTCTCGGGCCGCGGTCCGTGTCCTTAACTTCAACAACATAGACTTTAATAAGCTCTCCCTCGGTAAATGTTTCTCCGGGAACCTGTTCCGCTTTCGGAAGAACTGCTGAGCCGTTGCCGATTTCGAGGGTGACATTGCCGTTAATCGGGTCGATTCTGCTAACCTTTGCGGTAACTAAGTCCTGACTCTTTGACTGAAATTCACGGATAACCTGACCGCGTTCAGCCTCTTTAATGCCTTGGCGGATAATGTGCTTTGCAGTCTGTGCGGCAATTCTGCCGAACTGCATAGTGTCAAGGTCATATTCTAAGTAGTCGCCTACCTGCGGATTTTCCATGTACTTTTCCGCCTCTTCAACGGTAGCCTCTGCAGCCGGGTCTAAAACCTCGTCAACAATCGGCTTTTTAACGTAAACACGGAACGTTTCGTTTTCGGCGTCAATGTCGCAGAAAACGACGTCGGCATTGTTATAATCTTTTTTAGCAGCCTTAACGATGGCGTCGGCAATCTTTTCGCAGATGTAATCAGCGGGAACGCCTTTTTCTTCCTCCATTAAAGCTACCGCCTTAAAAAATTCCTTATTCATTTTCTTCAAAACCTCCAAAATCGTCGGCCTTAATAAACGAGGCCTCTTTGTATTTTATGTTCATCTCTGTTTCTTCGTCCAGAGCAACGGTTACGGTGTCACGGTCAAAGGATATAAGCTCGCCCTTAAAGTCGCGAACCCCTTCGTATGCTTTTATAAGTCTTACCCAAACACGTTTGCCCAGATATGCTTCAAAGTGGAAATCACGTGTCAGCTCACGTTCAAGCCCGGGGGACTGTACCTGCAAATTGTAGCTTTGCTCAATAGGGTCGGCTTCATCAAGAGGACCGTCAATTGCGTGGTGCATATTAACGCAGTCGTCAATAGTAACGCCGCCTTCTTTGTCAATGGTGATTCTTAAATACCACTTGGTGCCTTCTTTTAAGAACTTAACGTCCCAAAGAATAAGCCCCAGCGAGTCGGCAATGGGCTTTGCAATGTCCCAAACAACTGCCGCAGTGTTCTTTTTCATAAACTTCTCCTAATAAATTTAAGAGAGCGGGTCGCCCCACTCTCATGCTACGAATATTCTTACATTCCGTATAATAACACACCGTGATAAATAAATCAAGTCTTTTTGAAAATTTCTTATACAATATATAATAT
>CAMFPJ010000127.1 GCA_945971755.1 uncultured Clostridia bacterium | reverse complement strand
GAAGGTTGTCAGCCATATCAATGGGGTTATACTGAATTGCTGCATAGAAATATGCGAAGAAGATAATTCCTAAGAAGTAAAGAGTTCCGTAGAACGGATGTGTCTGACCAAGCCAAACTGTGCTGAGCTTGTACCAGAATGAACCCTCTTTACCGGGTGCGAACATTGCGATTGTAGGAATAATTGAAAGAATTGAAGATGCGAAGATAATCGGAAGAACGCCGCACATATTTACCTTAATGGGCATGTGAGTATTCTGACCGCCATACATCTTACGGCCTACAACGCGCTTTGCATACTGAACGGGGAGTCTTCTCTCTGCGTTATCCATCCAAACAATGTAGAAAATCATTGCAATAAGAGCAACTGCTGCAAGCGGAACAAGTCCGAAGTAAACGCCGCCCTTATCAATGTACTGATAAAGGTTTGTGATGGTTGTTGGCATACGAGCAACGATACCTGCAAAAAGAATCATTGAAATACCGTTACCGATTCCCTTTTCGTTAATGCGTTCGCCGAGCCACATAACGATAACCGTACCTGCTGTGTAGCAAAGAATTACTACAACTGCTTCAAAAATCTCTGCTGCTATGCCTTTAACAGGAACAAGATAATCGTTTGCTCTGATAAAGAAGAAGTAAGCAACACTCTGAAGAAGGCCAAGAAGTAATGTGGAATATCTTGTAATTCTTTCCATTTTCTTTCTGCCCTCTTCGCCCTCTTTTGAGAGATTTTGAAGGTACGGAATGGCTACCGTTAAAAGCTGAATAATAATTGATGCATTGATGTACGGAGTAATGGAAAGAGCAAAGAGTGTACCGTAGTTAAATGCGTTACCTGTCATCATTGAAAGGTACGTAACGAAAGTACCTGCTGCTTCATTACCGAAAAGTCCGTTTTCTGCAATAACTGTGAACGGAACAGGAAGTGCTGAACCGATTCTGTAAATTAAAATGATAATACCTGTGAAAATGAGTTTCTTACGAATATCTGCAATTTTCCAAGCGTTTGCGAAAGTACGGAGCACGGTCAGATCACCTCAGCCTTTCCGCCTACTGCTTCAATCTTCTGCTTTGCAGCATCAGAGAAAGCGTTTGCTTTAACAGTAAGTTTCTTGCTGATTTCGCCGTTTCCTAATACTTTAACTCCGTCAAGAGCTTTCTTTACGAGGCCTGCATTAACAAGTGCCTCAACGTCAACAGTTGCACCGTCTTCAAATGCGTTAAGAGCTGAAACGTTAACTGTTGCGATTTCCTTTGCGAAGATGTTGTTAAATCCGCGCTTGGGAAGTCTTCTCTGTAAAGGCATCTGACCGCCCTCAAAACCGGGACGCATACCTCTACCTGCACGGGCTTTCTGACCCTTGTGACCTTTGCCGGCTGTTTTACCCTGGCCTGAAGCAGGACCGCGACCAATACGCTTAACATCCTTCTTTGAACCGGCTGCCGGTGCGAGTTCGTGCAATTTCATTTTGTGCACCTCCTTAAGCCTTAGTAACCTCTACAAGATGTGAAATCTTCTTAATTTTACCCTGTGTCGGAGCATTGTCAGGCTGTGTAGCCACATCTCCGATTTTGTGGAGACCAAGTGCATGGGCAGTGGCAATCTGGTCTTTCTTTGAACCGATAAGGCTCTTTACGAGCTTAACTTCTACATTTGCCATAATTACGCACGCTCCTTACTCTAAAATCTCTTTAACTGACTTGCCGCGAATCGCTGCAACCTCGTCTGCGTTGCGGAGCTTTGAAAGTCCGTCAACAGTAGCACGAACAACGTTGCATGGATTGTTTGAGCGAAGTGCCTTTGAACGAATGTCCTTAATACCTACCATCTCAAGAACGGCACGAACAGGACCACCAGCGATAACACCAGTACCAGGTGCAGCAGGCTTAAGAAGAACAACGCCTGCGCCGTACTTACCTGTGATTTCGTGAGGAATTGTTGTGCCCTTGAGAGCTACTTTAATAAGGTTTTTCTTTGCATCTTCGATACCCTTGCGGATAGCGTCCGGAACTTCGCTTGACTTACCAAGACCGAAGCCGATGATGCCGTTGCCGTCACCTACAACTACCAAAGCGGAGAATTTCATGATACGGCCGCCTTTAACAGTTTTGGAAACACGGTTGATAGCAACTACTCTTTCCTGAAGTTCGATACCTGAAGCATCTATTTTAGCCATTGTGATTTTCTCCTTTCTTAGAAGTTAAGGCCGCCCTCACGGGCACCCTCTGCAAGTGCTGCAACTCTACCCTGGTAAACATAACCACCACGGTCGAATACAACATCTGTAATATTCTTTTCTTTTGCACGTTCTGCTAAAAGCTTACCAACTGCTTTAGCAGCTTCAACGTTACCGCCATAATTTGTGAAGTCCTTCTCAGTTGTTGATGCTGAAACAAGTGTTACGCCTGCTTCGTCATCAATAATCTGTGCGTAGATATGCTGGAGAGAACGGAACACATTAAGGCGAGGGCACTGCGCTGTGCCTGAAATCTTAGCGCGGACTCTCTTGTGTCTTTTGAGTCTGGCTTTTTTAGAATCTGGTCTTGTAACCATAACTTAATTCTCCTCCTATTATTTACCGCCCTTACCGGCTTTACCTTCTTTACGACGGATATGCTCATCAGCATATTTGATACCCTTGCCCTTGTAAGGTTCCGGAGGTCTCTTTTCGCGAACTTCTGCTGCGAACTGACCAACCTTCTGCTTGTCGGGGCCGGAAATTACGATTTTGTTGGGGTTGGGAACGTCAATTGTAATACCGTCAATCTCACTCATTGTTACCTGATGTGAGAAACCGATATTAAGAACTAAGTCCTTACCCTGCTTTGCAGCACGGTAACCAACGCCGTTAACCTCAAGCTCCTTTGAATAGCCTTTCTCAACACCCTCAACCATGTTAGCGATGAGTGTACGGGTAAGACCGTGGAGTGATTTGTTGACATTGCTGTCATCAGGACGAGTAACGATAACTTCAGCACCGTTAAGCTCAACCTTCATATTCGGGTGCACTGTCTGAGTAAGTGTGCCTTTGGGGCCCTTTACGGTAACAGTGCTGCCGTCGATTTTAACTTCAACCCCTGCAGGAACTGCAATGGGCTTTCTGCCTATACGTGACATTTACTGTACCTCCTTACCAAACGAATGCGAGAACCTCGCCGCCAACGTTAGCCTTGCGAGCTTCTTTATCTGTCATAACACCCTTAGGTGTTGAGAGGATTGCAATACCGAGGCCTTTCATAACCTTGGGCATATCCTCGCAGTTTGTGTAAATACGCAAGCCCGGTTTGGAGACTCTGCGTAAACCGGTGATTACAGATGACTTGTTGGGGCCGTACTTAAGTTCAATCTCAATAATGCCCTGTTTGCCGTCTTCCTCAACCTTGAAACCTTTAATGTAGCCTTCATCAAGAAGAATCTGAGCGATTGCTTTCTTCATATTTGATGCCGGAACTTTTACGGTGTCATGCTTTGCAGAATTCGCATTGCGGATTCTTGTGAGCATATCGCCGATGGAATCAGTGATTTGCA
>CAMFPJ010000126.1 GCA_945971755.1 uncultured Clostridia bacterium | reverse complement strand
TCTCATATTTACCTTTACAAAACCGCATAAAAGTTGTATAATCACAAAAGGTTTGAGTTACGTTTTCGGTTTTTTTATTTGTTTTGTATATTTTACATAAAATATGCGAAATTTATGGCTTTAATATGGACAAAAATTTGTTGATATTTCATTGACTTTAGTGTGATAAAGTGTTAACATATTAAAGTGATAAACAACAAGGGAGGTTTATTATGAATTTCCGTTCAAACTCAGTTGACAGACTGTTTCAAACGTTCTTAAATCTTAATTCAATAGAGGAGTGCTACACATATTTTGAGGACCTTTGCACAATTAAGGAAATAAAAGATATGGCACAGCGCCTTGACACTGCAATTCTTCTTAAAAAGGGAATGAGCTACCAAAAAATCAGCGAGACCGTTGACATCAGCACGGCAACAATAGGAAAGGTCAGCAAGTGCCTTAATTACGGCAGCGGCGGTTATGAAATGGCTATCTCAAAGCTTGATAAAGAGGGTAAAGAATAATGAAATCTGCACAGTTACCAACAGGTGAGAGCTTGGTTTTCTCACTCCGTGAGCTTTACGACAAATACGGTTACTCCCGTTATAAAATGAATAAATTTGAGGAATATGACCTTTACGCCAAGAACAAAGATTTTCTTATTTCGGACGGGGTTATTACTTTTACCGATACAAACGGTAAACTTATGGCACTAAAGCCTGATGTTACTCTTTCCATTGTCAAAAACACTAAAGATGTGGGTGCTTTCGTTCAAAAGCTTTACTACAATGAAAATGTTTACCGCGTTTCAAAAGGAACACATTCTTTTAAGGAAATTACACAGGTGGGTCTTGAGGCAATCGGCAATATTGACGAATACTGCATTTTTGAGGTTCTTTCCCTTGCGGCTCAGAGCCTTGGTTGCACAGAAAAAAACTGCATCTTAGAAATTTCGCATTTGGGAATTCTTTCAGATGTAATGAAATATGCTGGAATTCCACAAGGGGAAGCAGGAAAAGTAATTCACTTTATCGGTGAGAAGAATGTTCATGAATTACTCTCTTTTTGCGAGTCTCTTAATATTGATAAAGATAAAGCGGAACTTCTTGCAAAAACGGCTAAGGTTTACGGTACATTTGATGAGGTTTTGCCTTGGATAAATGCAAACCTTAGAGGAATTGCCGATGAAAAAAACATAGAAACATTCCAAAATGTTATCGGTGCTTTGAGTGAGGAGACTTACGGCGGAATTGTTCGTGTTGACTTTTCGGTTGTAGATGACTTGCGTTATTACAACGGCTTTGTTTTTAAGGGCTTTTCCGAGGGTATTCCCAATAGTGTTCTTTCCGGTGGTCAGTATGATGCGCTCATGAAAAATATGAAGAGAAAATCGGGCGCAATCGGCTTTGCGGTTTATCTTGACGAACTTCAAAGTCTTAACATATCTTCAAAGTACGACGTTGACATTCTTTTAATTTACGGAGAAAATGAAAATATTTTCTCTCTGAATAAAGAGATTAAAAGGTTAATGGCGAACGGTGAAAGCGTTTTGGCGCAAAAGGATATTCCCGAAGAAATCAAATATAAAAAGTTAATGAAATTTGAAGACGGAGAGGTGAAGAACATTGAAAACAATGCTTAATGTTGCACTTC
Organism: uncultured Clostridia bacterium; assembly: GCA_945971755.1. Taxonomy (GTDB): domain Bacteria; phylum Bacillota; class Clostridia; order Oscillospirales; family Acutalibacteraceae; genus Fimenecus. Next base: position 1,907 of record CAMFPJ010000126.1, on the reverse strand, counting down.
CTAAAGGCAGACTGGGTGAAAAGGTGTATTCAATGTTTGAAAAAGCAGGTTACCCTTGCCCGTCAATTAAAGAGAACAACAGAAAACTTATTTTTGAAAATGAAGAGGCAGGCGTTCGCTACTTTTGGGTAAAGCCCTCCGACGTTGCAATTTATGTTGAGCGCGGTGCGGCGGATATCGGAGTTGCGGGCAAAGATATTTTGCTTGAATACGAGCCGGATATTTACGAGCTTTTAGATTTAGGCTTCGGAAAATGCAGAATGGCGGTTGCGGCTAAAAAAGATTTTCATGACGACAAGAGCAGAACGCTTAAAGTTGCAACAAAATTTTCAAATATTGCAGGTAATTACTATCGCGCAAAAGGCAGAGACATTGACATTATCCACCTAAACGGCTCAATTGAAATTGCACCGATTTTAGGACTTTCCGATGTTATTGTGGATATTGTTGAGACAGGCACAACCCTTAAAGAAAATGACCTTGTGGTTTACGACACGGTGGTGCCCATCAGCGCAAGGCTTATTTCAAACAAGGCAAGCTATAAATTTAAAAGTCAGCAGATTGACGAGCTTTCGAAAAATCTCGAAAAATTATTGGAGGAACAAGCATGATTAAAATAATGAAATACAGCGAAGTTAAAAATGATGAAATATTTGCCCGTGTTGTTCCCACCGTAAATGTTGCAGACATTGTTTCGGAGATTATTGAAAATGTTAAAGCAAACGGCGACAAGGCACTTTTTGAATACTGTAAAAAATTTGACGGGGCAGACCTTGACTCCTTGCTTGTTACCGAAGAAGAACTGAACGAGGCTTTAACACGTATTGAGCCGAAGTTTCTTGATATCCTTGAAAGAGCCGCAAAAAATATTCGTAAATTCCACGAAAAACAGGTTCGTAACAGTTTTATAATAAACGATGAAGACGGAATCTTGATGGGGCAAAAGATTATCCCTGTGGACAGAGCCGGACTTTATGTTCCGGGGGGCACGGCAGCTTACCCCTCAACAGTTTTAATGGATTCTATACCTGCTAAAATTGCAGGAGTTAAAGAGGTTGTAATCGTAACTCCGCCAAATAGCGAGGGCAAGGTAAACCCTGTTATATTAGCTGCGGCAAAGGTTGCGGGAGTTGACAAGATTTTCAAAGTGGGCGGTGCACAGGCAGTTGCCGCACTTGCGTACGGTACGGAAAGTGTGCCGAAGGTTGATAAGATAGTAGGCCCGGGCAACGCTTTCGTTGCAGAGGCTAAAAAGCAGGTTTTCGGTCAGGTTTCAATTGATATGATTGCGGGTCCCAGCGAAATTTTAATTGTTGCTGACGGAAAAAATAACCCGAAGCACTTGGCGGCAGATTTGCTCTCACAGGCAGAGCACGACAAATTAGCAAGCGCAGTTTTGGTAACTGACAGTGAAGAGCTTGCAGAAAATGTTTCAAAAGAACTCGAAATTCAAATTCCGCTTTTAGAACGTGCGGAAATTGCAAGAGCGTCTATTGACAATAACGGTAAAATTATTATCGCGGACGACCTTGAAAAAGTTATTGAAATCGCAAACGAAATCGCACCTGAGCATTTAGAGCTTTGTGTTGAAAATCCGTTTGACTGTCTTGATAAAATTCGTCATGCGGGGTCAATTTTTATGGGCAGAAATTGTCCCGAAGCTTTGGGTGACTACTTCGCAGGGCCTAACCACACACTCCCCACAGGCGGCACCGCAAAATTCTCAAGCCCCCTTTCAGTTGATGATTTTGTTAAGAAAACACAGTACACTTATTATACAAAAGACGCACTTAATAAAGTGGCTGAGGACGTTGCATATTTTGCAAAAAAAGAGGGCTTGACCGCCCACGCCAGAAGTGCAGTAATTCGTACCGAGGAGGACGAAAAATGAGCCGTTTTTTCAGCGG
>CAMFPJ010000125.1 GCA_945971755.1 uncultured Clostridia bacterium | reverse complement strand
AGGCCCCGGTATTATCAGCAATATTTTTGACGGAATTGAACGTCCGCTTAAAGATGTTGAAAAAGTATCCGGTCCGTTTATTGAAAAAGGAATTAACATTCCTGCAATAAGCGAGACAAAAAAATGGCAGGTTTCTGTTAAACTTCATGAAGGCGACGAGGTTTTCGGAGGTGAAATACTTGCCACATGCCCGGAAACTGACTCAATTACGCACAAGTCCCTTGTACCGCCAAATATCAGCGGTACTGTTACAAAGGTTTTTCCTGACGGCGAATACTCCGTACTCGATACAATTTGTGAAGTTACCGACAAAGACGGTAAAATACACGAACTGAAACTTGCACAAAAGTGGCCAATCAGAATTCCAAGGCCCACAAAAGAACGTCTGCGCCTCTCAAAGCCTCTTATTACGGGTCAAAGAGTAATTGACACTGTTTTTCCCGTTGCAAAGGGCGGCGCGGCAGCTATTCCCGGTGGATTTGGTACAGGTAAAACAATGACACAGCATCAGCTGGCAAAATGGTGCGACGCCGATATTATCATTTACGTTGGCTGCGGTGAACGCGGCAATGAAATGACACAGGTTCTTAACGAATTTTCCGAACTTATTGACCCGAGAACGGGCAAATCGCTTCTTTCACGAACCGTTCTTATTGCTAACACATCAAATATGCCTGTTGCAGCTCGTGAAGCATCAATTTACACAGGTATTACCCTTGCCGAATATTACAGAGATATGGGTTACCATACTGCAATTATGGCAGACTCAACCTCGCGTTGGGCAGAAGCCTTGCGTGAAATTTCAGGCAGACTTGAAGAAATGCCTGCCGATGAAGGCTTCCCGGCTTATCTGCCGTCAAGACTCTCTGAATTTTATGAGAGAAGCGGATATTTCAAAAACTTTAACGGCACTGAAGGCTCCGTTACTATTATCGGAGCTGTTTCTCCGCAAGGCTCTGACTTTTCCGAGCCTGTTACACAAAACACCAAGCGTTTCACACGCTGCTTTTGGGCACTTGACAAGTCCCTCGCTTACGCGCGCCACTACCCTGCAATTAACTGGACAACGTCTTACAGCGAATACTCAAGCGACCTTGCAGATTGGTATAAAGACAATGTTGACCCTGATTTTGTTCCCTGCCGAGACGAAATTTCAAGCATTCTTGCAGAAGAAACAAATCTTATGGAGATTGTAAAACTTATCGGTGCAGATGTTTTACCTGATGACCAAAAGCTTATAATTGAAATTGCAAGAGTTATAAGGGTTGGGTTCTTGCAGCAAAACGCTTTTCACAGTGACGATACTTTCGTACCTATTGCAAAGCAAATGAAGATGATGCAAACAATTCTCCACCTTTACAACCGTTCCAAGGAAGTTGTTGCAAGGCAAATTCCAATTTCAAAGTTAACTGCTACCGGTCTTTTTGACAGGCTTATTAAGATGAAATATGATATCCCGAATAAACACCTTGAATTGTTTGACACATTGAATGCAGACATTGACGAGGCTGTTAACGGTATTCTTCGGTAAGGAGTGAGAGCAATGATAATTGAACATATGAAGCTTTGCGAAATCAACGGCTCTCTTGCCGTTGTTGACGGAGTTGAAAAACCCGTTTATGAAGAAATTGCTCATTTTTTCCTTGATGACGGCACAATGCGTACCGGCAGAGTAGTAAAAATTGACGGTCACAAGGTAACGTTACAGGTATTTGAGGGAACCCGCGGAATGTCCGCCTCAAACACAAAAACTGTTTTCACGGGCCAGAGTATGAGTTTACCCCTCTCCCCCGAAATTCTCGGCAGAGTTTTTGACGGACTTGGAAGGCCGAAAGACGGTTTAGGCCCCGTTTATCCTGATAAAAAACAAGATGTTGCGGGCGCACCCATTAACCCTGTTTCCCGTGAATATCCAAAAAACTACATCAGAACGGGTATTTCTTCTATTGACGCTCTTGCAACTCTTATACGCGGTCAAAAGCTACCGATTTTTTCAGGCTCGGGTATGAAGCACAATGAGCTTGCCGTTCAGATTGTTCGCCAGTCAGCAATTGCCGACAGTGACGACTTTGCGGTTGTTTTTGCCGCTATGGGTGTTAAAAATGACGTTGCATCATACTTCCGTTCATCGTTTGCCGAATCAAATGTTATGAACAGGGTAGTAATGTTCTTAAATTTGGCAAATGACCCGATTATCGAAAGAATTATGACTCCGAAGTGTGCACTTTGCGTTGCGGAATATTTAGCATTTGAACTGGGCAAGCATGTTCTTGTTGTTATGACAGATATGACATCTTATGCGGAGGCTCTTCGTGAATACAGTTCAACAAGAGGTGAAATTCCGAGCCGAAAAGGTTTCCCCGGATACCTTTATTCAGACCTTGCCGCAATTTACGAGAGAGCAGGAATGATTGAGGGTAAAAAAGGTTCCGTTACTCAGCTTCCTATTCTTACAATGCCTAACGATGATATTACTCACCCTATCCCCGACCTTACAGGCTACATTACCGAAGGTCAGATTGTTCTTGACCGCTCGCTTGACTCAAAGGGAATTTACCCGCCTGTCAGCGTTTTGCCGTCACTTTCAAGACTTATGAAAGACGGCATAGGTGAGGGCTTTACAAGAGAGGACCATCCCGCCCTCTCGAATCAGCTTCTCGCAACTTATGCCAAGGTTCAGGACGCACGTGCGCTTTCATCGGTTATCGGTGAAGATGAACTTTCCGACACCGACAAAGCGCTTTTGGAATTCGGTAAAGAATTTGAAAACAAGTTTATCCGTCAGTCATTTACCGAGTGCAGAAGCATTGAAGAAACATTAAATCTCGGTTGGGAGTTACTCTCTCATCTTCCTGCTTCCGAACTTGACCGTGTTGATGAGAAAATTCTTAATAAATACTGCAAAAAATAATCTCAATAAATTTTTTAAGGAGGTGTTTTAATGGCGCAGATTGCCGCAACAAAAGCAAACCTTGCCGCTGCTAAAAAGTCTTTGGAATTAGCAGAACTTGGCTTTGAGCTTATGGACAGAAAGAAAAATATTCTTGTCCGTGAAATGATGACATTAGTTGACGATGCAAAAACGGTCAGAACCGACGTTAACAAATACTACGAAAAAGCATACCGTTATTTACGTCTCGCAAACACCACCTTAGGACTTTGCGGAAGTTATGCCCGCACAGTTCCTACCGATACCTCGCTTTCAATGGACTTTAAGTCGGTTATGGGAGTGGAAATTCCGATTATTAAATCAGAACCGCAACCCCTGAAGCCTTATTTTGGGCTTGTTACTACTAACGATTACCTTGACAAAGCTTACGTTTATTTTAACGAAGCTAAAGAGAAAACCGTGCATTTAGCAGAGGTGGAGTGTGACATTTACCGCCTTGCAGACGCCATTAAAACCACAAGAAAACGTGCAAATGCGCTAAGTAATATAATGATTCCGCGATTTACGGAGAGCATTAAAAGCATCAGCGAATCCCTTGACGAAAAAGAGCGTGAGGACTTTACAAGACTTAAGGTTATTAAAGCGAGAAAAGAAGCAGAGAAAAATAAACAAAA
>CAMFPJ010000124.1 GCA_945971755.1 uncultured Clostridia bacterium | reverse complement strand
TATTTCTGAGGTGGAAAGTGAAAAACGAAGCACATAAGTTTTTGTTATATAAAAAGAAAAAACCGATAGCACTCACTATCGGTTAATTTTCTTATGACTTTGTGTTCAGACCTGTTCACCATCAAGTCTTACTATTAAGAGGTGTCATACGGTCTCGGGTAAGACCGAAAACAATATCTCGGGAGCTCCCTCCCTTGATTGATTAAAATATAACATACGACTTTGTCAAAGTTTACACGAAATTGTGAACAAATTGTTAACATTTGGTGTTTTTTTGGTAAAATCCCGTTTTTTCTTCAAAAAATACTGTTGACAGTTACCCTCTTCTAATGTATAATACAGAATGTATCCCAGTATATAAGGGAGGGATTTACAGTGAGTCAGGTAAAAGTTAAAGAGAATGAATCACTTGAGAGCGCTCTCAGAAGATTCAAAAGACAGACTTCTCGTGACGGCGTTATTCAGGAAGTACGTAAAAGAGAACATTATGAAAAGCCTTCAGTAAAGAGAAAAAAGAAGTCTGAGGCTGCACGTAAGCGTAAGTTCAAATAATGCTTTCGCTTTGTTGGTGTTTGTTTTGAAAATTAGCGGACAAGTTTCTTGTCCGCTGTTTTTTTAGGTGAAGAAAATGTTTATTCCGAAAATTGATTACAGATTCAAAAAAGTAACAGATATTACCCTTGAGGATATCCGTAAAATGGGCGCAAAAGCAATAGGACTTGACGTTGACAATACAATTTGCTTTGACGGTACAATGAATTTTGCAGAGGGTATAAACGAGTGGGTTGAAACCGTTAAAAATGCGGGAATTCCCATAATGATTATTACCAATGCCACTGAGCCGAGAGCCGGCAGAGTTGCAAAAAAACTCGGCCTGCCTTACGTTCACCTTGCAAAAAAGCCCTTTTCTTATAAGCTGCGAATTGCGGCAAAGAGAATGGGAGTCAATGTTACAGAAATGGCAATGCTTGGCGACCAACTTTTTGCGGATGTTAAAGCGGCTAACAAATGCGGAGCAATTGCCGTGCGTATTGACCCAATGCTCGGCGAAACAAGATTTGCTATGTATTACGCAAGGCGAAGGAAAAAGGAAGCACCCATTTTAGCGGAATTTGAGAAAAATCACGGCTACGGAGTTGAATAAAATGAAAAATTTACAGAAAAAATTAGGAGAATTGGGAGAAAATTATGCGGCGCTTATTGTGTCTCCCGAGAACAGAAGATATTTTACAAAATTCCCCTCTTCAGACGGTTTTTTGGTAGTTAACAGCGAAAAAGCAGTTTTTATTACTGACGGAAGATATATAGAAGCGGCAGGAAACACCGCAAAGGACTGCGAAGTTGTTTTACAGAAAAAGGCTTTTGCACAGATTGCGGAATTGCTTGAAAATATGAAATGCGGTCACTTGCTCGTTGAGTCAAGCCGAATGACTTTGGACCTTTACAATTCGCTTAAGGGAGTCGCAAAAAATATTGCGGTTCATACGGACACTTCCCTTGACACGATTATTAACGGTTTGCGTTCGGTTAAAACATCGGAGGAAATTGAATTTATTGAAGCCGCACAGAAAATTACCGATGAAACGTTTTCACACATGTGTAATTTTATAAAGCCCGGTATGACGGAAAGGGAAATCGGACTTGAGCTTGATTTTTATATGCTGTCACACGGAGGCGAGGCTCTTTCATTTGAAACAATTGCAGTCAGCGGAAAGAATACGTCTTTGCCGCACGGCGTTCCCGGTGATAAGAAAATTGAAAAGGGCGATTTTGTAACCTTGGACTTCGGAACGGTTATCGGCGGTTATCACAGCGATATGACCCGTACTGTTGCAATCGGCTTTGCAACCGACGAAATGAAAGAGGTTTACGAAACAGTAAGACTCGCACAGGAAAACGGCATTCGCGGCTTAAAAGCGGGATTGACGGGAATTGAGGGTGACGCGCTCACACGCTCGGTAATTACCGAAAGGGGATACGGTGAATATTTCACCCACTCAACAGGCCATGGGGTCGGAGTTGAGATACACGAATACCCCACATTGAGCTTTTCAAATGACAAGCCGCTTTTACCGGGGCAGATTGTGACGGTTGAGCCGGGAATTTATATACCGGGAAAATTCGGAGTCAGAATTGAGGATATGGCAGTAATAACCGAAACAGGCTGCATTGACTTAACTCATTCGCCTAAAGAACTTATCATTTTATAATTAAAGCGGTAATTACAGCGCCTGCCCCTGCGGACAGGAGCATTTCAGCAAAAATCGCAATATTGTGTTTTACCTTTGCTTTTTTAGATTTTGGTACGCTGAGCCCTGAGTCAATTGCTCTCAGGGCGCTTTTGCGAAGAACAGCCTCGGACTCTCGGCTGAATTCCGGTTTTACAAAGAAAAGTGCCTTTTCAAAGTAACGTGAGCCTGTGTCGGAAAGCTCTAAAACTTGGCGGTTGATTCCTTTAACCATTTGTTTTCCTCACATAAATAATATTTAACTTTATTGTTGATTTTTTGCGTTGATTTTATACGAGTTTAAGACAGTTTTTTTCTACGGAATTTTGTCAATATGGAAATTTTAACAAAAATTATTACAGGGAAAATTATACGTAAAGTATAAATCGCTTTCCTTGCGAATTGTTCAAAACTCTGTCGAAAATGTTAAAAAGTAGGCTATAAAACACGTGTTTTCAATGAGAAAACGGGTTTTGAACACGCTGTTTGAAATTCTTTGTTAAAAATTTGTTAAATACAAATTGTTGTATTCTCTTTACATTTTATACAAAATGGAACAGGGAATACTTAAAAAAATACTAAAACCTTTGTGCATTATTACAAGGTAAATAATATGTGGAAATTTTTGTTGGTTTTTCACATTTTGGGAAGTGTCGGATATGAGCGAAATAAGAATTAAAACACCTGAGATTTTTAATCTTGAACTGAGCCTTTCCTGCGGGCAGGCGTTTAGGTGGGAAAAAGATGAAAGCACGTCTGTTTTTTGCGGAGTTGCCTTTGGCAAAGAACTTAAAATAGAAGAAAAAGACGGCGAGCTTATCTTTTACGAAACGAGTGAGGAAGATTTTCAGAATATTTGGAAGCCTTATTTTGACCTTGACACCGATTATAAAAAAATCGTGACAAGTTACACGGAAGAAAATTTAACTAAGGCAGTAAGTGCTTTTTCGGGAATCAGAATTCTTCGTCAGGAGCCCTGGGAGGCACTTTGCTCGTTTATTATTTCCCAAAATAACAACATTCCGAGAATTAAGGGAATTGTTTCAAGGCTTTGCGAGAATTTCGGCGAGAAAACAGGGGGCGGATACACTTTCCCAAGTGCGGAAGTTATTTCAAATTGCACTGTTGAAGATTTAGCTCCGCTTCGCTCGGGGTTCAGGGCGAAATACATAATAGATGCGGCGAAAAAAGTTTCAGACGGCACCGTGGATTTTGCAAGAATTGACAGGGAGCCCATTGAATTCGGCAGAGAAAATCTCATGCAGATTAAGGGTGTTGGTGCAAAGGTTGCCGAATGTACGCTTTTGTACGGCTTTCATAAGTTAGAGGCTTTTCCCGTTGATGTTTGGGTAAAAAGAATTATGGCTGAAATGTATCCTGACGGTCTTCCCGAATGCGTTAAGGGGACAGAGGGAATAGCGCAGCAGTACTTGTTCCATTATCG
>CAMFPJ010000123.1 GCA_945971755.1 uncultured Clostridia bacterium | reverse complement strand
CTCATATATGACGCTCGAAAACGGCATTTTCCTGTGGAAAGATTTAGAGGGGAATATTTATCATGAACTTCAGATATAAAATAAACATAACCACCGTTTTACCGGTGGTTATGTTTATTTCTGCGAGTAAGAGGATGAAAACGCAATGTGTTGTTTTTTGTATGCGATTATTGTATAATAAATACGGTGATATTATGACAAAGATAATGTTTATTTGCCACGGCAACATTTGCAGAAGCCCAATGGCTGAGTTCATTTTCCGTGACCTTGCAAACAAGATGGGTGTAGGGGATAATTTTTATGCTTCATCATCTGCCACAAGTACAGAAGAAATTTGGAACGGAGTGGGTAATCCCGTTTATCCGCCTGCAAAGGCTGAACTTAAAAAACACGGAATTTTATGTGACGGAAAACGGGCAGTACAGCTTAAAAAATCAGATTATGACAATTATGATTTGCTCGTTTGTATGGACTCCCAAAATGTTAGAAACGCATTGCGAATTTTGGGCTCGGATACTGAAAATAAAGTTTACAAACTGATGAATTTTACCGCCCGCGGCGGCGACGTTGCAGACCCGTGGTACTCGGGAAATTTTGAGGCTGCTTATAATGACATATTTGAAGGCTGCACAGCTTTAATTCAAAAGTTAACAGGAGAAAACAGATGATTTTATATTACACAGGCACAGGTAACAGCGAATATGTTGCACGGAAAATCGGAGAAAAAACAGGGGACACAGTATTAAATCTCTTTGACAGAATCAGGAATAAAGACTGTTCACCCATTGTAAGTGATAAAATGTGGGTAATTGTCTGCCCGACTTACGCTTGGCGAATTCCGAAAGTTTTGCACGATTTTATTGAGAATACGGAATTTTCGGGAAGCCGAGATATTTGTTTTGTAATGACTTGCGGCGACGGAATAGGCAACGCACATAAATATTCAAAAAAACTTTGTGAGAATAAAAATCTTAATTACAAGGGCTCTGCAAGGGTGGTTATGCCCGAGAATTACATTGCGCTTTACAATGCACCCGATATTCAAAAGGCAAAGGAAATAATCGAAAAAACCGAACCCGTAATAGACCGAATTGCGAACAAGATTTTGGCAGAGGAAGATGTTTCAAATATTGCTCCGTCACAAAGCTTTTACAGTGATGTTGTAAACCGAATTTTCTATTCATTTATTGTTAAAGATAAGAAATTCACAGTCAATGACTCTTGTATCGGGTGTAAACTTTGCGAAAAAAATTGCCCAACGGGTAACATAATAATAAAAGACGGAAAACCCACATGGAACGGTGACTGCACGCATTGTATGGCGTGTATTTGCTCTTGCCCGAAAGAAGCTATTGATTACGGCAAAAAAAGCAAGGGAAGAGTGCGTTATACCTGCCCCAAATAATCTATAACGAATTATTGTAAGTTTGTGTCCGATTTTTCCTTTGTGTAGAACGCAGGGAAAAATCGGCTTTTTGAATTTTCCCTAAAAAGCCATATCAACAATTGTTTGACTTAGACATAATAATATGGTAAACTTGTAAGGCTATGAATTTTTAATGAAAAGACGGTGTATATTCAATGAATATATCTGATTTGGTGGCGAATTTAATTTCCGTTCCGGGCGACAATTTGATTTATGTAATTGTTATGTTCGTGATTGGCTTGTTTTTCATTGTTAAAGGCGGCGATATTTTCGTTGACGCCGCAACTTGGATAGCCGAGGCAACCGGAATCCCCAAATTTATTATCGGTGCAACAGTAGTAAGCTTTGCAACTACTCTTCCGGAACTCATTGTTTCTGCTATTGCGGCAACAAAAGGTCAAAATGATATGGCAATCGGCAACGCGGTCGGTTCGGTTACGGCAAATGTAGGCCTTATTATGAGTATTTCAATTCTTTGTATGCCTGCGTTCGTTAAGCGAAAAGAAGTAGCCTTTAAGGGCACACTTATGATTGCGGCTGCTGTTGTACTCTGCTTGTTTATTCAAAATTTAAGCCTATCAATTTGGCAGAGCATTATTATGATTGCGATTTTCATTGTGTTTATGATTGAAAATATCATTACAGGCAAGGCATCAATCATTGATGAAGACGGTGACGGCAAGCCTGACGTAAACGGGAAAGCACTTTTGGTGAATATTATAAAATTTGTTATCGGCGCATTGGGAATTGTTGTGGGCGCAGACCTTCTTGTTGACGACGGAACAATTATTGCAACAAAACTCGGCGTTTCCGAAGCAATTATCGGTGTTACAATTATTGCGGTGGGTACATCTCTTCCGGAATTGGTTACAACAATTACCGCTATTGTTAAAAAGCAGTCCGAACTTTCAATCGGTAACATTATCGGCGCAAATATTATTGACCTTTCACTTATTCTTCCCATTTGCGCATTTATTTCAAACGGTTCGTTGCCTGTCGGTAAGCAGTCGGCATACCTTGACATTGTTGTTTGCTTAACCGTAATTGTAATTGCCATTGTTCCTACAATTATTTTCAAAAAACTCAGCCGTTGGCAGGGCGCTTTAATGCTTTGCATTTACATTGGCTACGTTGCGGTTTTAGTAACAAACTCCAATTTAGGATATTTGCCTTTCTAAATTGCAAAAACTGAAAAGGACGGTTCACGGACTTGTGCATTGTGAACTGTCCTTTTTGTTTTTACTAAGTGAAATGAATATATGCGCTTAAATGTTTTTCGGAGAATTAAACAGCCCTACTGAGGGTTGTCTAATATCAACGCTCTTTCTTTCAAGTACATCTCACCTATGCATATCATTTTCATTTATAGTTATTTACTGATAATACAGCCTTTTTTGAGAATTATATTTGCATACTGCTTTTCCTCGCCTGTTGCGATAATAGCGTATGCTTTTTTTGCTCTTTCGTAATAAGCAAACCGTTCTTCAAATGAGATTTCGGCATTCGGTTCGAATTTTTTAAGTATTTGAGCATATTCATTCCAGATACTTGTATCTGCGGTATCGCCATCACACTTTTCCATAAGCACAAAATTATTTGAATCATATTGGTCAAGCGGAAACAGTTTAAGAACTGCCTCGAGCATATCACAGGCGGAAATACCGTCTGCTCTTATGAGAATATTTGCATTTGCAGCAGAGGGGAAATTGCCGTCTGCAATAACTATTTCGTCTCCGTGTCCCATTTCACAAAGAACTTTCAGCAAATCGGGAGAAATTATTTTAGGAATATTTTTAAGCATTTTGTTGTCCTTTCAAAATCTATTTGTTTTTCTTTACTTTAAGGAAAATTTCTATATACACCGCTCAATTTTGCGTATGTAACCATTATTGTGAACTGATCAAACCGGTTGTTTTCGATGGCCTCTATCGGATGAATTTCTAACTGATCATCATGGGTTGATTAACTGTCATATGGCACCTCATTGCAACTTTCACGCATGAAAAAGCCGACTATGAATAGTGGTTCATCAAATATACCGCACAAATTCCAATTTCAGACAGTTTAATTATAGCACAAAGTTACCGCCTTGAAAAGAAAAATATTATCAAATGAAACTGTTTAGGTTGAGGCACATACAAAGCCCAATTTTTCGAGTAACCTGCAAGACGGTGTGTTGTCAATCGCTGTTCCTGCGGTAAAACCGGTTGCTCCACATTCGAACCCCCGACCTTTTGGTTCGTAGCAATGTCGATAG
>CAMFPJ010000122.1 GCA_945971755.1 uncultured Clostridia bacterium | reverse complement strand
AACCGTTCATAATGTCGTGCTTTGTAACCGCCCAATTCCAACAATCTGTTAAATAAGCCGGAATAACAGTAGAAACCTCGCCGATCTCGAGTGTTACGGACTTTATTTTTTCCGCTCCGTTTTCTGCGGCAATTTGTTTGACATCATCAATGACGTAAAATACAACACCAAGTTCGTGCATTATTCTTTATCCTTTTTACCGAAAACAATTTTTGTTGCACGCTTTGCGGCATAGGGAAGAATATATTTGAACTTATCTTCCGAGGTAACCATTTTGCTTGCTTCCGGATGGTCACGGTGAAGTTCAATAGCGTCAAACTTACACTTTGTGGTACAAATACCGCAACCGATACAACGGTTTACGTCAACCACGGTTGCACCGCATCCGAGGCAACGGGATGTTTCAATTTTAACCTGTTCCTCGGTAAGAGTTGCGTGGGCATCCATAAATGATTTAGCGTCAATGCTCTTATCCATACCTGCCTCTTGGCGGCCTGCTGTGTCATAGCTTTCAACCTTAATGTCGTCTGTATCAAGCTGAATATACTCTCTTCTGTTTCTGCCGATTGTCATGTGACCGTGCTGAACGTATCTGTGAAGTGACTCTGCAGCCTCATGGCCTTGAGCAATAGCGTCGATGGCAAAGCTTGGACCTGTGAATACGTCACCGCCGACGAATATGTCTTCTTCAGCAGTTTGGTAAGTAAGCGTGTCGGCAACAGGTCCGTTGCCGCGTCCGAATTCTACCTTTGTATCTTTAAGAAGGTCTCCCCAAACAATTGCCTGACCGACTGCAAAGATGATTTTGTCGGCATGAAGAGTGATTGTATCATTTTCATCATATTTAGGCGCAAACTTGTGATTATCGTCAAATACGCTTAAGCACTTTTTGAATACAACGGCGTAAGCCTTGCCGTTTTCGTCAACAAGAACCTCTTTCGGTCCCCAACCGCAACGAATTTTAACGCCGTCTTCGGTTGCCTCTGTAATTTCTTCATTAGATGCAGGCATTTCACCCTCTGACTCCAAGCAAAGCTGTGTAACCTTTGCGGCGCCGCTGCGTGCGGATACACGAGAAGCGTCAATAGCAACGTTACCGCCGCCGATAACCACTACCTCGCCTTCAATTTTTTCCTGACCGCAGTTTGCGTTTTTAAGGAAGTCAACAGCAGTTGTAACGCCCTCGGCATTTTCACCGGGAACACCGGGAAGACGGCCGCCTTGGCAACCGATTGCTACATAAAAGCCCTTATAACCCTGCTCACGAAGTTCCTTGATTGTAACATCCTTGCCGACTTCAACACCGCACTTAATTTCAACACCCATTTCTTTCATAATGTCGATTTCAGCTTGGATAACATCTTTTTGAAGTTTATATGAAGGAATACCATATGTAAGCATACCGCCCGGCATTTCATTTTTCTCAAATACTGTGGGGTAGTAACCCATTTGTGCTAAATAGAACGCACAGGAAAGACCTGCCGGACCGCCGCCGATAATAGCAATCTTTTCCTGCCATCTGCCACGGTTAGAGGCCACAACGATTTCCGGAACATAACGATTCTCAGCATTCAAATCTTGCTCTGCAATAAATTTCTTAACTGCATCAATTGAAACAGCACGGTCAATCTTACCGCGGGTACAAGCATCCTCACATCTGCGGTTACAAATACGGCCGCAAACTGCCGGGAACGGATTTTCTTTCTTAATAATTGCAAGAGCGTCTCGGTATTCACCCTGTGCCGCTTTCTTTAAGTAACCTTGAACGGCAATATGAGCGGGACACGCAGTTTTACAGGGAGATGTGCCTGTATCATGACAGTTAATTCTGTTCTTGTCACGATAGTCCTCATCCCACTTATCCTTGCCCCATTTTGTTGCATCGGGAAGTTCTTGCTTCGGATATTTAACTTCTGTACCGTCTTTTTTGCAAATCTTTTGACCGAGTTTTAATGCACCTGCCGGACAATACTCAACGCAAGCACCGCAAGCAACACAGTTTTCTTTTGTAACGTGTGCTCTGTATGCGGAAGCAGACATATTAGGTGTGTTGAAAAGCTGTGACGTACGAAGAGCGTTGCAAATCTTTACATTACAGTTACAAATTGCGAAAATTTTGTTTTCACCGTCAATATTTGTAACCTGATGAACGAAGCCGTTATCCTCAGCACGTTTTAAGATTTCCATAGCTTCATCATAAGTAATATCATAACCACGGCCTGTTTCACGGCAATAATCTGCCATATCGCCAACGCCGATGCACCAACCTTCGTAGTCATCAGCACAGCCATCATCAAGCTTTTTACGACCGTAACGGCAAGAGCAGATAGATGCACCTATGTGACCTTCATATTTTTTCAACCAATATGAAATATGCTCAATATCCGCAGTCGTGTTCTCCATTGAAATTGCCTTTTCAACGGGAATAACGTGCATACCGATACCGCTTCCTCCGGGAGGAACCATAGCGGTAACCTTTTCAAGAGGAAGGAATGTCATTCTTTCAAAGAACATTGCAAGTTCAGGGTGCCTGTCCATAAGAGCAGTGTTCATATTTGTATATTCAGCAGAGCCGGGAACAAAAAGCGGAACCCAATAATGCCTGTCTTCTTTATTATAGGTTGTGCCGGGAATCGGACCGTCTTTTGTATATTTATCACCGTAGTCGTATTCAAACATACCAAAGAATGCGAGTTTATCGAGAATTTCGTCCGCTGTTTCTTGGTCCATACCTGCTTTTTTGCTCATTTTAAGCATATCGGCATAAGGATATTTTTTACGTACTTTCATTTGAAGCATAAGGTCAAGTGCGTGGTCTGCTTCTTCCTTAGTCATTTCATCTTCAAAGATACAAGCAAAGCCCCAATACTCAGGGTCAGTTGTTTTAATACCGTTAATTTTACCGGGAAGTCTGTCAGTTACTTTACGGACAAACTTCAAAAGCTTTGGGTTAGGATTTTCGTCGTGCATGTGTGCCGGAATGTACTTTTTACTCATTTCAGGCATTTTAATTTTCCCCTTTCCAATTTGCAATTCTGTTTTTTAACCACTCTGCAACTTTTTCGATTCCGTCCCCGTTTTTAGCGGAAATCGGGATAATATCTGCATTTGGGTTTCTTCTGTGAACATATTCCGCGCACTTGTCCAAATCAAAATCAAAGTATTCCATAACGTCAATTTTATTGATGATAACAAGGTCGCAAACCGAGAACATAAGCGGATATTTAAGGGGTTTGTCGTGGCCCTCGGGAACAGACAAAATCATAATGTTAACGGCAGAGCCCGTGTCAAACTCTGCAGGGCACACAAGGTTACCCACATTTTCAAGAATTGCAAGGTCAACACCCTCAGTACCGAGCCCCTCAATTCCCTGTCTTGTCATTTCAGCGTCAAGGTGACACATACCGCCTGTATGAAGCTGAACAGATTTAACACCTGTTTTTTCCGCAATGGTCTTTGCATCAACGTCTGAATCAATGTCCGCTTCCATAACGGCAATGCTCATTTCACTTTTCAGGTTGTTAATAAGCTTTGTAAGTGTTGTTGTTTTGCCCGAACCCGGCGCCGACATTAAATTCACAAGAAAAACACCTTTTTCTTTAAGTTCTTGCCTGAGCTTTTCGGCATCGGCATCATTATGAGCAAAAACACTTTGCTTTACTTCAATAATTCTGACTTCGTCCATTTTGTCACACTCCTATATCTGTCTCTTATACACATCTCCGAGCCCACGAGACAAGAGGCAA
>CAMFPJ010000121.1 GCA_945971755.1 uncultured Clostridia bacterium | reverse complement strand
CAAAATTTAACACGGAGGAATTCAAAATGCAAATCACAAATGACATTTCTTATATTGGCGTTAACGACCGTAAAATCGACCTTTTTGAAGGTCAGTATATTGTTCCTAACGGTATGGCGTATAACTCATACCTCATTTCTGATGAAAAAATTGCAGTTATGGATACTGTTGACCGCAATTTTACTGACGAATGGTTAGGTAATCTTGAAAAAGCACTGGGCGGAAGAAAGCCCGACTATCTTATAGTTCAGCACATGGAGCCTGACCACTCCTCAAACATTGTAAGCTTTATGAACGCTTTTCCCGATGCTCAAATTGTTTCATCTTCCAAGGCCTTTACAATGATGAAAAACTTTTTCGGCAACGAGTTTGAGGACAGACGAATCGTTGTCGGAGACGGCGACACGCTAAGTCTTGGCAAACACACATTAACTTTCATCTCTGCTCCTATGGTTCACTGGCCTGAGGTTATTATGACCTATGACGCAGAGGACAAGGTTCTCTTTTCCGCTGACGCCTTCGGAAAATTCGGCACCCTTGACACAGATGAAGACTGGGCATGCGAAGCAAGAAGATATTATTTCGGAATTGTGGGAAAATACGGCGCACAGGTACAAAAGGTTCTTGAAAAGCTGTCTTCACTTGACATTCAGACAATCTGTCCTCTTCACGGACCGGTACTCAATGAAAATCTTGAATACTACACAGGACTTTATGATACCTGGTCATCTTACGGTACGGAGAGTGAGGGAATTGTAATCTCCTATACCTCCGTTTACGGCAACACAAAAAAGGCAGTTGATATTCTTGCCGAAAAGCTTAAAGCAAACGGCTGCCCGAAAGTTGTTGTAAATGACCTTGCTCGCTGTGATATGGCAGAAGCCGTTGAAGACGCTTTCCGTTACGGCAAGCTTGTCCTTGCCACTACTACATATAATTCGGATATTTTCCCGTTTATGAGAGAGTTTGTTCAGCACCTTGCAGAACGCGGTATTAAAAACAAAACAATTGCCATGATTGAAAACGGCTCTTGGGCTCCTCAGGCAACAAAGGTTATGAAGCGTATGCTTGAAGGCTGCAAAGACCTTTCATATACTGAGAATAACGTAAAAATCATTTCCGCTCTTAATGAGGAAAGCTCCGCTCAGCTTGACGCCCTTGCCAACGAGCTTTGCATCGAGTACTGATTTTGAGCCGACAGGAAAAAAATATGGAAGATTACAAAAGCAATAACTGCAAGGGCTGCTCAAAGGTAGATAATGAAAAAATAGACGTTTTTAGATTTATCCAAAATCTTGATTCATTTTTCAGGACAAACGACCTGAATGGCGCAGGAGATTACTTGAGATATTGGGAAAACGAGGCTAAAGCCTTGAGCGACAAGGCAGGTCTTCTTACAGTTCTCAATGAAGAAATCGGGTATTTTCGCAGAACAGGCGACAGGGAACAGGCCTTGCGAGTTGTAAAAGAAACAAAAGAACTACTCCAAAACGACGAAATAAAAAACACTCCCTCAGGAGCTGTTATATATATAAACACTGCCACAACGCTGAGTGCTTTCGGCAAGGCTTCGGAGGGTATCCCTCTTTACGAGCAGGCGGAAAAGGTGTATTCCGATCACGGTCTTGAAGGCACCTTTGAATTTGCGTCTCTTTTGAACAATAAAGCGACGGCTCTTTCAAATCTTAAGCAATATGATGAAGCGGAAAAATGCATTGAACGTGCAATAGGTGTTTTGAAAAAAGAGGGAAAGCATGACGGAGAAATTGCCGTGTCACTTGTTAACCTTGCACATTTGATTTTTAACCGTGACAGTACGGCTTATGAGCAGGTTGAAAGCACCCTTGATCTTGCGTGGGAGTATATTAACTCCCCAAGGCAGCCCCATGACGCCAATTTTGCTTTTATTATTTCAAAATGCGCTCCGTCATACCGCTATTTCAAGAGAGAGCTTGAAGCAGACGCTTTAGAGAGTGTGGCGGCTGAAATTTACGGAGGTAAACAATGAAAGGTTTAGAGCTTTCACGCGCATATTATGAAGAATACGGCAAACCCATGCTTGAAAGTGAGTTTGCGGACAAGCTTGACCGTATTGCCGTTGGTCTTGTAGGGCACGGCTCCGAGTGCTTCGGATATGACGATGAAATTTCCTTAGATCACGATTTTGAGCCGGGATTTTGCATTTGGCTCACAGAGGAGGACGAGCGTGATTTCGGCTTTCGCCTGTTTCGCGCTTACCGCAGACTGCCCGACGAATTTATGGGCGTTAAAATAAAAGACAAAAGCGCGTTAGGCTCCGACACCAAGGGTGTTCACACAATAAAAGAGTTTTACTCGTTCTATACAGGCAGCGCAGTATCGCCGAAAACCCTTGAAGAATGGATGTCTGTTCCCGATTTTTATCTGGCAGAGGCAACTAACGGTGAAATTTTTTCCGACCCTCTCGGTGAATTTACAAAAATAAGGGAACAGCTTAAAAACGGGCGGCCCCAAGACGTTCGTCTTAAAAAGCTTGCGTCCCATGTGTTTTATATGGCTCAAACAGGGCAGTATAATTACGAAAGATGCATAAATCACGGTGAAAAGGCGGCTGCGGCAACGGCTCTTGCCGATTTTGCAAAGCACACCGCCCGGGCAGTTCATCTTTTGAACAACGCTTACGCTCCGTATTATAAATGGCTGTTCAGAAGCATGAAAGAGCTTCCGATTCTCGGAAATCTTTCAGACGATTTGGAAAAGCTTCTTTCCGCTCCCTGCAACAGTGATGAAAACTGCGCCCTTATTGAAAGCATTGCTCAAAGCGTTATAGGGGAGCTTACAGAACAAAATCTCAGCAATATGTATGATGATTACCTTGAGCCTTATGCCTATTGCATAACAAGCAGAATTTCGGACAGTAATTTGAGAAACTCTCCCGTTATGCTTTAATCGAAACTAATTTTTGGAGTGAATAAAATGCGAAGATATGAACGCGAAGTAATAAATACGGAGGAAATTTTTGATATTTTGCTTCGTTGCGACACTGTAAGAATTGCAATGAACGGCGGTGACTACCCTTATGTAATTCCCATGACCTTCGGTTGTGAACTCGTTGACGGCAAAATAGTTATTTATTTTCATTCCGCAGGAGCAGGCAGAAAATGGGAGATACTTAACAAAGACCCGCACGTTTGTGTTGAAGCAGACTTGTATTATAAGGTAAAAAAATGTGACGACGGCAGCATTACCGCCGTTTACGAAAGCGTTATCGGAACAGGAATTGCAGAAAGACTTACCGAACAGCAAAGCAAGGTAAACGCTTTGAAATGTATGCTTTCACACTACAAGGAAAGCGGATTTCCCGTAACAAGCTGCAAAGGGCTTGCAAATGTGGAGGTATTCAGAATTGTACTTACGGAAGTAAGCGGAAAGCATAATCTTTAATCAGTCTGACGCTTTAGTTTAATTCAAGCGCTTGATTGTGCCTCATTTTACCGCAAAAGGCAGAATTTGTAAGAAAGCAACTGAAAGCGTTCTTTTTCCCCCGTTAGAACCGGGGATTTTCATCTGTTATATGACAACAAAAGCCGTTCCTGTCGATTCTTAGGAACGGCTTCTATAAT
This sequence comes from uncultured Clostridia bacterium, assembly GCA_945971755.1. GTDB lineage: Bacteria > Bacillota > Clostridia > Oscillospirales > Acutalibacteraceae > Fimenecus. The sequence goes on along the minus strand of CAMFPJ010000121.1, from coordinate 176 downwards.
TGATATTACCCGGCAAAAAGATTATATCTCTTTATCAATCCGCTTTTTAGTCAGAAAAGCCGATGGTAATGATTTCAAAAGGCTTATAGTCAATCACATCTGTTTCATAAAGCTCTTCTTCAAGCATATTGAGTATTTTCACCGTTCTGTCAAGCTTAATTTGTCCCCTTGCGCCG
>CAMFPJ010000120.1 GCA_945971755.1 uncultured Clostridia bacterium | reverse complement strand
TCCCAACAAGTAGCAAACAACAAATTCGCCTGCGGCAACTTCAAGTCCTGCAATAAGGAACGCGCTCCACTTAAACCCTTGCGGCATTGTGTAAGCAATTTCGGCGCCTACCATTATTCCGTTGAAAATACAAGGAAACAAAAGCGTAAGCAAGGGGAGCGTTTTGACGCGTACCTTTCGTGTATAATAGCCGCAAACGACCGATAAAAGTGTGGCAAGTGTGCCAACAACTATATCAATTACTCCATACGGACTGCCGAGATTGCTTAAAAGGCAACCAACAGTAAGCAACTTCAAGTCCTGCAATAAGGAACGCGCTCCACTTAAACCCTTGCGGCATTGTGTAAGCAATTTCGGCGCCTACCATTATTCCGTTGAAAATACAAGGAAACAAAAGCGTAAGCAAGGGGAGCGTTTTGACGCGTACCTTTCGTGTATAATAGCCGCAAACGACCGATAAAAGTGTGGCAAGTGTGCCAACAACTATATCAATTACTCCATACGGACTGCCGAGATTGCTTAAAAGGCAACCAACAGTAAGCCCCGGAATTGCGGCGGGTGTGAAAACGCAAAGCACCGAAAGTGCTTCGGAAGCCCTGAATTGAATAGGTCCGTAAGCAACAGGGTGCAAAGCAAGTGTTAATGCAGCGTAAATTGCGGCAATAACTGCGGCTTTCACGATGAACATTGTTTGTTTTTTCATTTTTAATCACTCCGTAGTTTTATTTATCGTCAGGATGGTCACGAACTGACGTTCTCAAACTGCCTTTAATCGTTGCCGATTCTGGGCAGCTTTTTGATATGTTTGTTGAGAATATCCTTTTGTGTTGAGACAACGCTTGCACCGGTGGAAGTAAATAAACTTCTAAAAACCTTTATCATTAAAGTTCTGTCCTCGGGGGAAATGCCTTTTGCGGCGTCAAACGCAAGCGGAATATTCTTAATTAAATTTTCGCCCCATTTTCTGAAAGTGGGCGCATTGGTTTCATTTGTCTGTTCAACAAGCAGAAATACTTCTTCAAGAAATCTTTCTCTTTGCTCCGGCTCAAAGCCGAATACCCAGTCGTTAAAAGCTGTGTCAATAATCTTTGCTCGGGTGTGAACCTTGACTCCCGGGACAAAGGTGTTGCCCTCAATCTTCCACATAAACGGGTCGTGCTGATAAAAACCCACACCGTCACTTTTTACAACCTGATAAGTTGCTTTGTCGGTAAGAATCATACCAATCATTGATTGCTCGGGAACGAATTTCGAGATTTTCGGAAGCATAGAGATATAGGCTTTATCATTGACAAAATCTTCAGTGAAGCCCGGGTTGTCAAAAGAAATAATCTGAGCAATTTTCTTCTTGTTTTCTTTTTTGCAGTAAACACTTGAGTATATTGCAAGGTTACCGCCTTTTGAATGGCCCACAACTATGACCTTGCCGCGCAGTTTGGGAATTACCTTGTCAACATAAGCTACGGATATTTCCTGTGAGGAAACAGGGTAACGGTAAAGCATGTTACAGTTCTCTTTCCAACCGATTATCGTTGAGTCTGTGCCCCTGAAAGAAATAACATTTGTGTTATTTGGCAGAACAAAAACAACTCCGCAAAATTGCGTGTCACTGTCTTTTTCAACAATATCCTCGTAATATTTTGCACGAACCTTGCCGTATCGCTTTGAATAAGCAACCGCATTAAAAAGTTTTGTGTTGTTTTCTACGGTGCGGGGAAGCACGAAAATATAAGGAAATCTTTCGTGTTCCGCAATTTCGTGTAAATAAAGACCCTTTGAGTCTGAACGCGAGTCTTCAAGAATGCCCGTATAGTTCATATATGAAAGCTGAGCAAAAATCAGTGCGTCAACTTTGTTAAACGGTAAATCGTCAAAGCTTTTGTTAGCATTAAAAAGTGCATAATCAATGATGCTGTGTGCCACAAAAATTCACCTGCCACGAAATAATTTGCATATACATATTAAAAGGGAATACGCCCAAAAGAAATTATATCACAATTCGGATAACACGTCAACTTGCTTTTGGACATTGACAATGAAAGGTACAAATATTTTTAATAAAATTCCTTGACAATCAGTTGACGGTATGATACAATACCTGTACCTCGGGAAAGAGGGCTTTATTTTTGTGCCCATTTTTCTGCGAGGTAGGCTAAAACAATCGCTTGAAAAAAATTTGCGATGTATTAACGGAGGTGCCGAAAAATGAGAGTAAAAATCACATTAGCTTGCACGGAGTGCAAACAGCGCAACTATGACACAATGAAAAACAAAAAGAACACTCCCGACAGAATGGAAATGAACAAGTATTGCAGATTCTGCAAGAAACACACTCTCCACAGAGAAACAAAGTAATCGGAGGTAACACAAATGGCTGACAAGAAAGAAACCGCCGCTTCCGAGGTTAAGAAGAACAAGGCTGAAAAACCCGCTAAGAAAAAAGGCAATCCTTTCAAGAAGGCAGGCAAAGCAGTTAAGGAATTCTTCAAAAACTTCAAAGGCGAATGTAAAAAAATCACATGGCCGTCAGGCAAGACCGTTCTTAACAGTTCTCTTGTTGTTATCGCTGTAGTAGCAATCGCCGGAGTTGTAATTTTCGGTATTGATACCGGTATTTCAGCTATTATTGACGCTCTTGTGAGTCTTGCTTCCAAACAAGAAGCTAAAGACGCAGCAGAAGCTACCGCAAACATCATTCTCCCGATTATAATGGGTTAATTGGAGGGACGGCAAATGGCAGAACTCTCCAGATGGTTTGTTGTTCATACCTATTCAGGTTATGAGAATAAGGTTGCTACTAATATTGAAAAGGTTGTTGAAAATCGCAAGATGCACGACCTTATCCTTGAAGTAAACATTCCCATGGAAACTGTTACTGAAGTCAAGGATGAACAGAAAAGGGAAGTTGAAAGAAAAGTATTTCCCGGCTATGTAATGGTTAAGGTTGCCGTATTTGAAAATGAAGATACCGGCGAACTTGAAATGACTGATGATACTTGGTACGTTATCCGTAACACTCGCGGTGTTACAGGCTTCGTAGGCCCCGAAAGCAAACCTGTTCCTCTCACTGAGGAAGAAGTTTACGCAATGGGTGTTGAGAAGAAAGTTGTCAAGATTGACTATGAAGTTGGCGATATGGTTACAATTATTGACGGCGCATTTGAAGGCGTTGTCGGTGTTGTACGTGAGCTTGATACAGACGCAGGTTCGGTTTGCGTAGTAATTTCAATGCTCGGTCGCGAAACTCCCGTTGAGCTTGAACTTGACCAGGTAGAAAAAACAGAACAGGACTAATTTGGTAATCAGCGTAATTACGCTTTTTATGACGCTTCTTATGAGCGTCGTGGGAGAAACGGCACGAGCTTCCGTTTCGCCATACCACGAATTTTGGAGGTGCTAAAATGGCTCAGAAAGTTATTGGCTTTATTAAGCTTCAAATCCCTGCCGGAAAAGCAACACCGGCACCGCCCGTAGGACCGGCACTCGGTCAGCACGGCGTTAACATTATGGCGTTCACAAAGGAATTTAACGAACGCACAAAGAACGACATGGGTCTCATTATCCCTGTTGTTATCACTGTTTATGCAGACCACACATTTACATTCGTAACAAAAACTCCACCCGCAGCAGTTCTTATTAAAAAGGCATGCGGAATTGAGAGTGGTTCGGGTGTTCCTAACAAGACAAAGGTTGCTTCAATCACAAAAGAGCAGATTCAGAAGATCGCAGAGCAGAAGATGCCCGACCTTAACGCTGCTACAATTGAATCAGCTATGAGTATGATTGCAGGTACTGCTCGTTCAATGGGCATTACCGTAGTTGACT
>CAMFPJ010000119.1 GCA_945971755.1 uncultured Clostridia bacterium | reverse complement strand
TCTGTAAGAACTCTTGTAGTTTCCTGGAATGATGCTGCAGAAAGGAAGGAATCTGTTGCAAGAGAAGCCTTTGTAATACCGAGAAGAACCGGTGAGCAAGTTGCGGGAACAAAATCCTCGCCTTTTTCTTCTGCGCGAAGCTTTGCCTTTTCGTTTGCCTGGTTAAACTCAACCTTATCGGTTGTAGCACCGGGAAGAAGATCGGTTGAGCCTGCGTCAACAACCTTAAGCTTTCTCATCATCTGGCGAACGATAACCTCAATGTGCTTATCGTTAATGTCAACACCCTGCATACGGTATGTTCTCTGAACTTCTTTAATAAGGTAGTCATGAACAGCATGAACACCGCTGATTGCGAGTATATCGTTCGGGTTTGGTGAACCTTCCGTAATAGCCTCACCCTTAGAAATCGGAATTTGGTCTCCCTCATCAGCTGATGCAAATTTCTGTCTTAAGTGGAAACCGTAAGGAATTAAGTATGAGCGTTCCTCAAGTGTTTCTTGGTTTGTAACAACTGCATGAGCTGAGCCTTTAATATCTCTGAATGAAAGAACACCGTCAATTTCTGAAAGAATTGCGAATGTCTTTGGCTTTCTTGCCTCAAAGAGCTCTTCAACACGGGGAAGACCCTGTGTAATATCTTGGCTTGATGCGATACCGCCTGTGTGGAAAGTACGCATTGTAAGCTGTGTACCGGGTTCACCGATTGACTGAGCTGCGATAATACCGACTGCTTCACCGACTGTAACGGGCTTGCCGTTAGCAAGGTTAGCACCGTAGCACTTAATACATACGCCCTGCTCACTTTCACAGGTAAGAAGTGAACGAATCTTAACCTTTCTGTCGTCCGGATTTTCTCTTGAGTTAACAATATCTGCAATCTTTTTAGCAACTTCGTCAGTAACCATTACGTCCTTAGAAGCTATAAGGTTACCCTTTTCGTCAACGAAATCTTCAAGCAAATATCTGCCTGTAAGACGCTCAGAAAGCGGCTCGATAAGTTCCTTGCCGTCTTTAATATCGTAAACTTCGATACCGTCGTGGCAATGGCAGTCATGGTCACGGATAATAACTTCCTGTGAAACGTCAACAAGACGACGTGTAAGATAACCCGAGTCAGCAGTACGAAGCGCTGTATCGGCAAGACCTTTACGTGCACCACGAGATGAAATGAAGTATTCAAGAACATTAAGTCCTTCACGGTAGTTAGCACGAATCGGAACCTCGATTGTTTTACCTGCGGTGTTTGCGATAAGACCACGCATACCTGCAAGCTGACGAAGCTGAGCCTCAGAACCACGGGCACCTGAGTCAACCATCATATAAATCGGGTTGTACTTACCGAGGTTATCTTTAAGTCCGGCAGCAACTTTATTTGTGCATTCTTCCCAAACCTTAATTACAGCTCTTGAACGCTCATCATTGCTGTAAAGACCCATATTGTAGTAATCGTTAATTTCATCGACCTTGGTTTCAGCATCGTGAAGAAGGTCTGCCTTCTGCGGCGGAATTGTTGCATCGCAAACAGCAACTGTAATACCTGATTTTGTTGAGTATTTATAGCCCTGTGCTTTAATAGCGTCAAGCATTTCTGCTGCGATTGCGGTGCCGTGAACCTTAATGCACCTGTCGATAATTTTACCGAGTGTCTTTTTGGTAACAAGGAAATCGACTTCAAGTTTGAAAGCATTTTCAGGGTCAGTTCTGTCAATAAAGCCCAAGTCCTGAGGAATGGGGTTATTGAAGATAATCTTACCGAGAGTTGTTTCAACAAGCTTTGTAACCTGCTCGCCGTTTATTTCCTTTGTCATACGAACTTTAATCTTTGAATGAAGTCCGATATCTCCCTCGTCATAAGCCATTGTTGCTTCGTTGACGTCACGGAAAACCTTGCCCTCGCCCGGTTCACCGTCTTTATCCATAGTAAGATAGTAAGAACCGAGAATCATATCCTGTGTGGGAACTGCAACAGGCTTACCGTCTGACGGTTTAAGAAGGTTGTTGGCTGCAAGCATAAGAAGTCTTGCTTCTGCCTGTGCTTCTGCTGAAAGAGGAACGTGAACGGCCATCTGGTCGCCGTCAAAGTCAGCGTTGAACGCTGTACAAACAAGGGGATGAAGTTTAATCGCTCTGCCCTCAACAAGTACGGGCTCAAACGCCTGAATACCAAGTCTGTGAAGAGTAGGAGCACGGTTAAGCATTACGGGATGGTCTTTGATCACCTTTTCAAGTGCGTCCCAAACCTCTGTCTTTGCGCGCTCAACCATCTTCTTTGCAGATTTCATATTTGTAGCCACGCCGTTTTCAACAAGGTTTTTCATTACGAACGGCTTGAAGAGTTCAAGTGCCATTTCCTTAGGAAGACCGCACTGGTAAATCTTGAGTTCAGGGCCGACAACGATAACAGAACGGCCCGAATAGTCAACACGTTTACCGAGAAGGTTCTGACGGAAACGTCCCTGCTTACCTTTAAGCATATCAGAAAGAGATTTAAGCGCACGGTTGTTAGGACCGGTAACGGGGCGACCGCGACGACCATTGTCAATAAGTGCGTCAACCGCTTCCTGAAGCATTCTCTTTTCGTTTCTGACGATAATATCGGGAGCATTAAGCTCAAGAAGTCTTGCAAGACGGTTATTTCTGTTGATAACACGTCTGTAAAGGTCATTAAGGTCTGATGTTGCAAATCTGCCGCCGTCAAGCTGAACCATAGGACGAATATCGGGCGGAATAACGGGAACAACGTCAAGAATCATCCATGAAGGTTTGTTGCCTGACTGTTTGAATGCCTCTGCAACCTCAAGTCTCTTAAGAATTTTGGTCTTTTTCTGACCTGTTGCTGTGTCAAGCTCATCACGAAGTGATTTTGCAAGCTCTTCAACATCAATTTCCTCGAGAAGTTCCTTAATTGCTTCAGCACCCATACCGGCTCTGAAATCATCTTCGTACTTCTCTTTCATATCAGCATACTCTTTTTCGTTGAGTATCTGGAGTTTTTCAAGTTCGGTATCGCCCGGATCTATAACGATATATTTTGCGAAGTAGAGAACTTTTTCAAGGTCTCTCGGCGAAATGTCAAGGATAAGTCCCATTCTTGACGGAATACCCTTGAAATACCAGATATGAGAAACGGGAGTTACAAGCTCAATGTGACCCATACGTTCACGGCGAACTTCTTTTCTTGTAACTTCAACACCGCAGCGTTCGCAAATTTTACCCTTATAGCGGAGTTTCTTATATTTACCGCATGAGCACTCGAGGTCTTTCTGCGGTCCGAAAATCTTTTCACAGAAAAGGCCTCCCTTTTCGGGTTTGAGTGTACGGTAGTTTATAGTTTCAGGCTTTTTTACCTCACCGTATGACCATTCTCTTATCTGGTCGGGAGAGGCAAGACCGATTTTAATTGCGTCAAATGTCTTATTTTCCATTTATGGTAGCCCTTCTTCCTTATTATATATAGTAAATAGAATTATTCAAAATCATCAACTGTTACGATTCCGTCAGTGTAAGCTTCTTCATCTGAAATATCGTCTGAATCGTCAAACTCTTCAGCGTAATCGTCTTCCTGATCCGGAACGAAGCCGTTATCGTAAGAAGCATCGTTGATTTCTTCAAACTCTGTTTCGGAACTTGCGGGAACAAAGTCTGCATCGTCATTTTCAAAATTCTGTTTAATGTCGATTTCGTTGCCGTCTTCGTCAAGCACCCTAACGTCAAGAGCGAGTGACTGAAGTTCCTTAATAAGAACCTTGAAGGACTCCGGAACACCCGGTGTCGGGATATTAAGGCCCTTTACGATTGCTTCATAAGTCTTGCGGCGGCCTGTAAGGTCGTCTGACTTAACCGTAAGGATTTCCTGAAGTGTATAAGCAGCACCGTAAGCTTCAAGTGCCCAAACTTCCATTTCACCGAAACGCTGACCGCCGAACTGTGCCTTACCGCCGAG
>CAMFPJ010000118.1 GCA_945971755.1 uncultured Clostridia bacterium | reverse complement strand
GCGGCACTTGAAAGAATACTTTATAACAATCTATATTCCGAAACGGAAACGATTATCAAAAAAAATTACACAGGTAAAAGCCGTGCGGAAATTATTGACTATATTAAATTTGTTTCCGATATGAACCTTATAAGTTCACTCTACAGACTTATCGACAATTACCCCGGTGATGTCAGCTACAAAACGGGAATGTTTATGTCAGATGTTACGGCATTTACCAAAAAACAGTTATCGGAAATGAAAGCATCAAAAACAGGTCAGGAGGTTTTAGATATTGTAAAATCTTCTGTTTATAAAAAGTATTTTACAGGCGAAATTACAAATATTGATTTGTTTGTGCGAAAAAAACTAATCGGCGAAAGTATTAAAAATATTCGTTTTTCGGAGAACCCCGTGCTTGTTGTTTTCTCTTACGAAACAATAGCCAAAAACGAAATTCAAAACATTATACACATTATTGAGGGAATTAAATACAATCTCTCTCATGATGAAATATCAGAGATTATTGTGAAAGGAGGATGCTGATGTCCGCTACAAAGATGCAGCTTGTTACCGTAAGCGGTGACAATGAAAAATTGCATGACACAGTTAAAAGGCTTTATAATTGCGGATATTTTCAGCCTGAAAATGCAGGAAAGCATATTTCATCTTCGTTAGGATTTATTCCTTACGCAGATCACAATCCTTACACGGTACAGCTTGAAAAAATGCTCGGTCTTCTCCAAAACAGCGGTCACACCGTTACTTACAACCCTGATGTGGCGCAAATGCCGCTGACAGAAGAGGAAAAAGAGCATCTTAACGAACTATACGGCAAGGCAGAAAAAATTTCCGAGCGAAAAAAAACACTTCTCGCACAAAAAAATGACTGCGAAGAGGGCATTACAAAATTCTCGCACTTTACGGAACTTCCCGTTGAGCTTGATGATATAACCGACCTTGAATTTGTCAAAGTTAGATTTGGTCATATGCCGAGAGAAAGTGCAAAAAAACTTCCGGATCTTTTCAAAAAGTGTCCGTATTTTTACTTTGTTCCCTGCTCTGCGGACCAAACAGACTACTGGGGTGTTTACTTTGCCCCGAAAAATCACATTGACGAGGTTGACGGCTTTTTCGCAATGCTGCTTTTTGAGCCGTTTGAAGTACCGTCTGCAGTCGGAACGGCTGAAAATGTTGTAACAGAGCTTCGAAGCAATCTTAAAATTATTGACGATGAACTTTTGGCATTGGAAAAAGAGTCTGCTGAAATTTGGAATGACGAAACAGAGTTCTGTGACGTTGTTTACTCCAAGGTTTACACTCTTGACAGACTCGAACAGTTAAAGGCTTACTCGGTACATAACGGTCACTACTTTATGCTTGTAGGCTGGATTCCGTGCGAAGAACTTGACAAGTTTTCAGAACTAATCAAAAATGATAAAGTCTCGTTTGAATTAAGCGACACAGACCCGGAGATTTCGCCCCCGCCTGTTAAAGCCAAGAAGCACAAAGGTCTTCTTAAATTCCTTGTTGACCCTTACGAGTTCTACATAAATATGTACGGCACTCCCTCTTATAAGGACATTGACGTAACACCTTTTGTTGCCATAACCTACACTATTTTGTTCGGCGTAATGTTCGGAGATATGGGTCACGGTTTAGTCCTTTCAATTGTTGGCTGCTTAATGTATAAATTTAAGAAGCTGGAGCTTGGCAGAATACTTATTCCGTGCGGAATTTCATCAATGGTCTTCGGCTTTATATTCGGCAGTGTCTTCGGTTTTGAAGAACTCCTTGACCCGGTTTATCACGCACTTGGCATGAACGGCAAACCCCTCGCTGTTATGGAAAGCGTTAACACGGTTCTCTTGGTAACTCTCGTAATCGGTATTGCACTGACAACTCTTTCAATGCTTCTTAACGTTTACGGTTGCATAAAAAATAAAAGGTACGGCGAGGCAATATTCAGCAACAACGGTCTTACGGGAATTGCCGTTTACCTTTGCGGTGCAAACCTTGCGTCAAGCTTTATGGGTGCATTTTCCCCCATACCGAACAAAGTTGCATTTGTTATAATCGGTGTGGGAATGGTTCTTCTTCTCATAAAAGAAATACTTATCGGCGCTATTGATAAACATAAGGACTTTATGCCCGAGAGCATGGGTGACTTTTTGCTCCAAAATGTATTTGAGCTTATTGAATACGTTCTTTCTTATTTAAGCAACACACTTTCATTCCTGAGAATCGGCGCTTATGTGCTTGTTCATGCAGGTATGATGCTTGCGGTATTTGCCCTTGCGGGTGAAAATGCAAACCCGGTAATCATTGTTATCGGTAACATATTTGTTATTGCTATTGAAGGACTTTTAACGGGTATTCAGGTACTTCGTCTTGAATTCTACGAAATGTTCTCAAGATTTTACGGCGGTGACGGAAAACCGTTTATCCCATTCACAGACAAACAATTCTCTATCGGAGGTAATAAAAATGAAAAACATTAAAAAAATTGCTTTAATCCTTGCGATTGCTATGGTGCTTGTATCCGCTTTCTCGGTAATTTCTTTTGCGGGTAACGCAGAAACCGCAACTGAAGCAGCAGAAAAAACTTCTGAAAACAGCGAGGGCTTCGCAAAAGGTATGGGACTTTTAGCCGCAGCAATCGTAACTTCTCTTGCCGGTATCGGCGGCGGTATTGCAATCGCTTCAGGCGCTCCCGCTGCTATTGCGGCAAACGCAGAAAATCCTAAAACATTCGGTAAATCAATTATCTTCGTAGCTCTCGGTGAGTCAATTATTCTTTTCGGCTTCGTTGTATCTATTCTTATTTTACAGAAGGTTTAATAATGAAATTTTATTTACTTTCAGACGACCCGGACGCTATTATCGGGCTTCGTCTTGCCGGTGTTGAGGGAAAACTCATCGAAAACGGCGAAAATGCCGTTTCGGAAATTGAAAGCATAAGTCAAAACAGTGAAATCGGTATGATTTTAATTACTCCCGGCGTTTCGGCTATGTGTGCAGATTCGCTCACTGAGTTAAAGAAGAAAAATCAACCTATTATCGTTGAAATTCCTGACAGCAACCCTCTTCACAACCACTCAGACAGCGTTACAGACTACATTCGCAACGCTATCGGTATCAAGATTTAAGGAGGCGGAAAAATGAGCGAACGCCTTGATATTTTCCTTAAGAGTATAACCGATTATGCGGATACTCAATGTAAAAAACTCGAAAAAACCGCTGAAACACAAATGCAAAAGGAAATTATATCATACAAAAAGCAGGCTACGGAAATCAGCCGTGCTAATACAAACCGTGAAATCAGTAAAATTCAGTCTGACGCCGCAAACAAAGCAGCAGATTACGAAGCAGAAAAAAGACTCAGCCTTATGAAAATAAGAAATGAGCTTTCAAATAATGTTTTCAGTGAAGTTTCAAAAAAACTTGAAGCTTTCGTGCTTTCTGAAAAATATCCTGAATTTCTTAAAAAGAGTGCTGAAAACCTTAAAAAAGTTATCGGTGAAGAAATCGTTTTCTATGTTCGTGAAGATGATATGAAATATGCTGACATTTTACAGAAAGCCGCAAAAAATGCCGAAGTAAAAGAAAGCGCAACAATTCACTTCGGCGGAATTTTTGCAACGGATAAAAATGAAACTCTTCGTGCAGACGACACTCTCGATTCAAGATTAAAGCTTGAAGAAAAGGCTTTTTTTGAAAACGCTGATTTCAAAGTATTTTAAGGGGTGAAAAATATGTCAGAATATGTTATTTACGGCATCAACGGCCCCGTTGTAACAGTTAACGGTCAAACAGATTTGCAAATGATGGAAACAGTTTTCGTCGGTAAAAAAAGACTCATCGGCGAAGTTATCGGCATTACCTCTGAGTCCGCAACAATTCAGGTTTACGAAGAAACAGCAGGTCTTACCCCCGGTGAACAGGTTGTTCCAACCGGCTTACCAATGAGTGTTACTTTAGGCCCCGGTATTATCAGCAATATTTTTGACGGAATTGAACGTCCGCTTAAAGAT
>CAMFPJ010000117.1 GCA_945971755.1 uncultured Clostridia bacterium | reverse complement strand
GGCAAATCCGCCACGAGAAACCGTGGTTCGGATTATCAACGTAACCCTAAGGTGACAAAATGAAAAAGAATACAGCAAAAAATAAATCAACCTTAAAAGAACTGCTGTCGGTTTATCCGGTAACGGCATTTGCCATTGCAATTTCGGCAGTGCTTTGCATTATAACTTTTTTCTATAACTATAAAGTTGCGTTAGGTGAAACAGTTCTCATTGTGTTGCTTTTCATCTTTGCCTTTTTTGTTAAGAATCTTCAGTTCAAAAGGTTGCTCGCCAAAATCAACGTTTGCCGGAAATTTATTTCAGCGGAAGACGGCGGAGAACTTGAAAAATTCCCCATTCCCGTTTTAATTTACGGAAGTGACAATAAAATCGTTTGGTGCAATTCTGCCTTTAGAAAAACGGTTATCGAAAATACTAACCCTCAAAGTGACACTGTTTTACAGTTTACTGACGGACTCGGCGCCGACAAAATTCGTGAAACAGAAAAGTTTGAATGTGAATACAACGGAAAAGCATATACCGTTTTTCACAGTTTTACGGAATTTAAGAAAGAAACGCTGTATGCTCTTTATTTTGTTGAAGACAGTAAACTCAAAAAATTCAGATTGATGTATAAAAATTCACGACCCGTAGTAATGTTTATGACGGTGGACACTTCCGAAGAGAATTTCAGAAATCTTCGTGAAAGCCAAATTTCAGAAATTACCTCAGGTGTTGAAGGGGTAATTGAAAATTGGGTATCAAAATTTGACTGCCTTATTAAAAAACTGGGTAACGGCAGATTTATACTCATTACCGATTTTGAAAACGCTAAAAAAATGAAAGACGAGAAGTTTTCTGTTCTGTCACTTGTGAGGAATTATTCATTTAACGGCAAAGAGGCAGGAATAACGCTTTCTGTCGGTGCGTCGGGCGGTGAAACAATCAATGATTGTGAAATATCAGCAAGACAGGCGCTTGATATGGCTCTTGGCAGAGGCGGCGACCAAGTTGCCTATAAAAACGGTAATAATGACTATGAGTTTTTCGGCGGTGTATCACAGTCTGCCGAAAGACGCACTAAAGTCCGCGCAAGAATTATTGCGTCGGCAATCAGTCAAACCGTTTTAAGAGCCGATAATGTTGTCATTATGGGTCACAGAAATTCCGATCTTGACGCAATCGGTGCGGCGGTCGGAGTTGCAGAAATTTGTTTGTCCCTCGGCAAGCAGTGCAGAATAGTAACTGATGAAGAAACGACACTTGCAAAGCCGTTGATTTCGCATCTGAGCGGCACGGAAATTGAGAATATCATCGTTTCTCCCGATGATGCTGAGTTGTTTATGACCAACAACACTCTTTTAGTGGTTGTGGACACTCACAGGCAGTCATTCCTTGAAGCGCCTAACATTTTTGATGAGGCTTCAAGCGTAATTGTAATTGACCACCACAGAAAAACAGTTGACCATATTAACAATGCGGTAATATTTTACCATGAGCCCAATGCTTCATCGGCTTCGGAAATGGTAACCGAGATAATCGAATATATGGGCGAAAGGGTTAACCTTTCAAAGAAAACATCTGAAGCACTTCTTTCGGGAATTATGCTCGATACAAAGAATTTTGTTATGAAAACAGGTGTTGCAACTTTTGAGGCTGCTGCTTTTCTACGCTCCGCAGGGGCAGACACAGTCGCCGTAAAGCAACTTTTCTCAAACAGTCTTGCCACACAAAAAGAAAAGAGCGAAATAGTAAGAAATGCCGCCCTATTTGACGGTGCGGCAATCGGAGTTGTTGACTTTGAGTCAGAAAACGTGCGAATAATTGCAGGTCAGGCTGCGGACGAGCTTTTAGGCGTTGAGGGTGTTGAAGCTTCGTTCATTCTTTTCAAAACAGGGGATATAATCAACATTTCCGCCCGTTCTTACGGGGCTGTAAATGTTCAGCTTGTAATGGAGAAAATGGGCGGCGGCGGTCACAGAACAATGGCGGCTTGCCAACTTGAAAATACAACTTTTGAAAACGCATTAAACGAACTTAAAAAATCAATTAAGGAAATCAAATTATTAAACGAATAAACGGAGGAGAGAAGTATGGAAGTAATTCTTAAAGCAGATGTTAAAGGTCTCGGCAAAAAAGGCGAGAAAGTAAAAGCAAGCGACGGCTACGCAAGAAATTTTCTTTTCCCGAAAGGACTTGCCGTTGAAGCTAACGCACAGAGCCTTACGGAGCTTCGCAACAGAGAACAGTCAAATCAGCATAAGATTGACCTTGAGATTGCCGCTGCCAACGATTCTAAATCAAAAATCAACGGTAAAACAGTTAAACTTACCGCAAAAGCGGGCACAAGCGGAAGACTTTTCGGTTCTGTAACATCAAAAGACGTTGCTGCAGAGATTAAAAAACAGTATGCGGTTGAAGTTGATAAACGTAAAATTACAATGGACGATATAAAATCGTTCGGTTCATACAAAATTGAAATTAAACTTTACCAAGGCATTTCAGCGGAAATGACCGTATCTGTAACTGAACAGTAATTTGGAGAAAAAGTTATGAGTGAAAAGAATTCAACTCTTTTAGGCGCAAGCGAGCCTTACAGTCTTGATGCAGAGCAGGCGGTGCTTGGCGCAATTTTGAAGGACCCGCCTTGCCTTTACACAGTGGAGGACAGAATAAAGCCTGAATTTTTCTATCTTCCGCAGCATCAGGAAATTTTCAGAATAATTGTTAAAATTGATGCTTTAGGCGGCAAAATTGACCCGCTTGTCGTCCTTGAAGAACTTAAAAAAGACGGTGTATATGACGACATAGGTGGCAAGACTTACCTTATGAAGCTTGCTGACTCTGTTCCTTCAACCAAAAATGTTTCAAGTTATGTTGACATTATTGTTGATAAATTTTACCTTCGTACTCTTATGGCTGCTTGCTCTGAGGTGCTTGATGAGGCAAATGCACAAACAACGCCTACCGAAACACTTCTTGATATGGCAGAGCAGAAAATTTACGATATTCGCAGGGGAAAAACAACTTCGGGTCCGTCAAAAATATCTGATATTATCGTAAACGAGGTGTTTGAACGCCTTAATAATCTTAATAAAGATGATGCTGCGGTTCGTGAGCAGTATTTAGGCTTCCCCACGGGATTTTCACTCCTTGATAAATACCTTGCAGGCGGTTTTCACCGTTCTGACTTAATTCTTTTGGGTGCACGTCCCGGTATGGGTAAAACGGCGCTTGCACTTAATATGGCAAGAAATATTGCCATGAGCGGCAGA
The DNA here is from genome assembly GCA_945971755.1 of uncultured Clostridia bacterium. Taxonomy (GTDB): domain Bacteria; phylum Bacillota; class Clostridia; order Oscillospirales; family Acutalibacteraceae; genus Fimenecus. The sequence continues at coordinate 784 of CAMFPJ010000117.1, read as the reverse complement.
AAGGTTCTTTTTTTCTCTCTTGAAATGTCTAAGGAACAGCTTGCACAGCGTATAATTTCCACTGAAGCACGAATTGTCAGCCAGAAATTGCGTACAGGTCAGGTTAACGACGCCGATTGGGAAAAAATGGGCGTGGCGCTTCAAAATCTTGCCAAGGCAGAACTTTATTTTGATGATACAACAAATATAACCGTTCCCGAAATGAAAGCAAGGGTACAGAGAATGAAAGATGTTGACTGTGTTTTCATTGACTATTTGCAGCTTATGAGCGGCACAAAAAAGACCGATAACCGTGTAAATGAGGTTTCTGAAATTACACGAAGTCTTAAGATTATGGCAAAAGACCTCAACATTCCTGTTGTAACCTGTTCACAGCTTTCGCGTACCGCCGCAAAGTCGGACAATCACCGTCCGCAGCTTACGGACCTTCGTGAATCAGGCTCAATCGAGCAGGATGCGGACATTGTTCTTATGATTCACCGTGAAGATTACTACAATAACGGTCCTAAAAATAATGAAGACCCGGAAAATGTTGTTGCAAACACAGGTGAAATCATTATCGCAAAGAACCGCCACGGTTCCACTGAAAATGTTGAAGTTGCGTGGAACCCTGAATTTACAATGTTTTCAACTCTTGAGAGGATTCGTGATGACAGATAAAGTCACCCAAACAATAAAAAAGCATAATATGCTCGAGCCCGGTGACACAGTCGGTGTCGGTGTTTCGGGCGGTGCAGATTCTGTCTCTTATACACATCTCCGAGCCCACGAGACAAGAGGCAAT
>CAMFPJ010000116.1 GCA_945971755.1 uncultured Clostridia bacterium | reverse complement strand
TTTTAGGGCAATACAATCGGAATAGTGTGATTTTTCACACTATTCTCCTTAATCAATGTCGTAAGGCTTCATTGTTTCGCCGTTCCTGAACTCATGTTTTTCGTAGTAGCCGATGAGTTTGTCTTTTTCGTCGCGCAGAGCCACCATATAAACATCTTTATTATACTTCGTATTTTTTAACATGTAAACAATGTTGTTATTTTTATCTTTTTTGAACCACTCGATTACCCTGTTTATCATTTGGCAAGATTTTTCATTGTGGCATTCAAGAAGACTTTGACCTATAAGCTTTGCCCCGCCGCTTTTTTCGTAATTTTTGATTGCGGAACTGTTCATATATATTATTGTGTGCTGCAAATCACAAATCACAACCGGCGCCTTGTCCATATCCAACACACTTTTGTAAAACAATGCGTTTTCCATTTTATATCCTTTCAACTGTAAGTTTTCTTTCTTCGCCTTTTGGCAAATTAAAGCAAGGAGTAAAGCTCATGTTGCCCTTATTTTCATAGCAAACTGAAATATTTTCATTGTCACAGGTTACTTTGATATTTAATTTTACACAATCATTTTTAAGGTATCCGAAGGTTTCACCGTCATCTGTGAAAAATGTGTCGGTAAATGAGCCGTTTTCAATAGGATAAACAGTCAAAACCAAATTTTCCTGCGTCTTAAAGCCCACCGATTTATCATAAGGAATGACAGAACCGCATCTTACAAAATATTTCATTTTACCATTTGCAGGAATTTGAATGTTCACAGTTTGACCGCCGCCGAAAACTTTTCCGTCAAAATACCAACTGTCACCTTTCGGCAAATAAACACTGACGTCATTTACATCTTTATCAAGTACAGGTGTGACAAGAATATTTCTTCCTACTAAGAAGGAATCGGACTCGGTGTCTGCATCTTCATAATATAAAAACAATGGTGAATTTATAGGCTCATCAAATTCAACTGCACGGTAAGCGCAGTTATAAAGATACGGTACAAATTCTTTACGTTGATTAAATATTTCTTTAACATCAGTAATGATGTCGGGGTAACTCCAAGGCATTGTTGCGGAACCGTCTTCATTCCATGAATGAATTGTAAATCTCGGTTCAAAAAGCCCATGCTGAAGCCACCGTAAAAGAAGCTCGCGGGACGGCATTTCACCCGAAAACCCGCCAAGGTCGTGACCGTAAAAGAACATACCCGAAAGCGACATTGTAAGACCTATAAAATGGCAATAGCGAAGGGCGTTCCACTCGGTTCGGTTGTCCCCCGACCAAGTTTGCGCAAAACGGCGAATACCGATGTTTCCGCTTCTCGTTGAGAGGAACGGACGCAAATTCGGATACTTTTCTGTTTGTGCAAGATAAGACGAATATGCCATTAAATAAGTTTGAACAGAGCGAATTCTTGAGGCTTTTACTTCATTTCCAAAGCCACAGGCCAATGCGTCAACGTCTTTAATATCAAACTCATTGTTATCATTCCAAGTGGCAATTATGCCCTTGTTTAATAACTTTTCTTTAACCTGTGACGCCCAAAACTTACGGGCTTCGGGGTTAGTAAAATCCAAGTAACTGCCCTGTCCGTCCCAAAAACGTGTTACAAAAGGCGTACCGTCAAGATTTTTCACAAAAAGTCCTTTTGACCTTATTTCTTCATACATGGGGTGGTCGCATAAGAATGCGGGTTTTATGTTGGGAATAAGGTTAACTCCCTCATTTTGAAATTTTTCGATAAATTTTTCGGGACTCGGGAACTTCTCTGTATTCCAATTAAAAACATATCTTTGATTACCGATTGACGTGTAACCCGATGAAAGATAGAACCCACGGCAGTTCAAATCAAGTTCGCGAAGTTTATCTAAAAATGCGTTCATTTGATTTTCGGAATCGGGCGCGTCAGTGTAAGCCATTGTGCTTGCGCAGTAGTCAAAACTCCAGCGTGGCGGAAAAGCCTGTTTACCGCAAATTTGAGAAAACTGCTTAACAATCTCCAACGGTTTGCCAAACATTACATAATAAACAAGCGCATTGTCGTCTGTCTTAAAATATTTGTACGGTTCATAATAGTTATTTATTTCTTTTCCGAAGTCAAAATATGACGTGTCAGAGGTGTCATAGAAAATTCCGTAGCTGCCAACGCTGTTTTCGCAAATATAAAACGGTACGTGCTTGTAAAGAGGGTCTGTGGTTTGTGCATCATATCCCATTGGGTCGGTTGTTTCAATTCTAAATGACATACCTGCTTTGTTAAGGCTGCCGCATTTGTCCCCTAAACCGAAAATCTTTTCGTCTTTTGCTCTTGAAACATAATGAAATGAGCCCGCTCCGAACTCACCCTCAAAATTATATGCAAGGGGTGCACGGTCAGAGAAAAGCACCTTACCGTCTTTTTCGTATTTTATCAGAAAATTTTCACGGTCAACGGTAACTTTAATGCCCGAATTCAATTTGAATATATCAAATCTTCCGTCAGTCTGAGTGTTTACGGATAAAGAGCAAAAGCCGTCAACAGAGAGTCTGTCTCTGCCGTTTGCGCCTAAATCGGCGGAGTTTGGGTCGATACAAAATGTGGGCAACATTTTTTCACCGTCTTTGTAAACAGCAACCCTTATTAAAGACTCACCAAGAACATCAATTCTTGAATTTACATTTTCACTTTTATAAAGCAGAAAACCGTTTTCATCTTCTTTTGTAAATTTGTGATTGAATTTCATTAAAATAAACTCCTAACTCCCTACACTCTGAATTAAATCTGTCTTGTGTTTATAAAAGTATTGTGAAAATCAGTCATATTTTCACGGCATTATTTTCCTGAAATCTTTCTTTTAACTCTTCCGCCGAATTTTGTAACAAACCCATTGATTCTGTCTCTGTATTTGTAAAGGAAGAACATTGCGATAAAATCAAGCACTACGATTATTACCATAAAAGCATAATCATGAGTTAAAATTTTTCTGCCGATAGCACACATCATAAAAATTTGCACGGAACTGCCGAGAAAAACACTCAATGCGTATTTTACTCCTGAAATTCGCGTTGCAGAAGCGGCATAAGGAATAATTCCGTTGGGCATTACGGGAACCATAAAGCAAAGAATAAGCATAACAAACGGGTCGCCCTTGCTTAAAAATTCAAACACCTTGGCTGCTTTTTCACCGTCAATAAAGTCCGATCGAACACGCCTGCCGAATGCAAAAATTATTACGTTAGCGAGAACAAAAGAGAGGTGGCAAGTGATAAAGCTTTTAACAAAGCCGTATGCCATACCGCCTGCAATTTCAATGGGCGCACCGGGCAGAACTATTGAAACAACCTGAATTGCCTGTAAAAGGAACAGATAAAAAAGCCCCTTGAAGTGACCGCTTTCTTTAAGAAAAGCTTCAATTTGTGACTCGTCGCCGCTTTTAAGCGCCTCCCAAAGATGAGGAGCTAAAGGCACAAAGGTTTTGTAAAAAAGCAAACCTGCAACTGCAAAACAGACAGCGTATATTAAAATTTTAATTAGTTTTTTCCGGTTCATAGCGCTTAACTTTCTCCGTATTATCAATTTTTAATATACACGTTCATTATATGATATTTCATAACATTTTTCAATATAATTTATTGCGCCGGGACTTGCATTTTTTGAAATTAGATGATAGAATTATATTAACGGGGGCGTAGCTCAGCTGGGAGCGAGAAGCACTCAGAAACGCACCCCACAAAAACTTAATAAATAAATTACTCAGTGTGCCCACTTTTTCACTATTCACTATTACTTATTACTTCAGATATGGGGGCGTAGCTCAGCTGGGAGAGCGCTTGAATGGCATTCAAGAGGTCATCGGTTCGATCCCGACCGTCTCCACCAAAAAATTCGACAAGTTTCGACTTGTCGAATTTTTTTATCCATTGCGAAAGCAATGGCATATCATCAACAATGGCAAATATGCCATTGTTGTATCACATCAGTTCGTCAGGACTGAATATCATCACGCTTTAGCGTGTATCAAAAAGCTTTCGCAATGATGATATACAAAACTGCGTTTTGATGATATGCAATTCCTTGCGGAATTGATGATATACAAGGCTTATGCCTTGATTTTTGATGAAACTTTATAGTATAATCACTTAAGTAGTGTATGACCACTATGCGACCTTTTATGAAATCATAGGAGAAGATTATGAGTGAGAAA
>CAMFPJ010000115.1 GCA_945971755.1 uncultured Clostridia bacterium | reverse complement strand
AACGCATTTAATTTGCCTTTGTTGTCTTTAACGTTTTTAAGCCCTTTCTCGATACCGTCTGCCATAGCGGAATCCTTGGCGTAAAGAGTCATAACCGCAACACAGTTCTTGGAGTTTGCATAGCCAAACTTAAATCCTGTCTGCCACCAGTGGTATTCAAGCGGTCGGTAGAAAAACTTCTTGCCGGCGTTGTAATCTTTGGTTGTCTTGTAAAAATCAAAGCCCATCATAAGAAGGTCGTCATCATCCGCACAAGCATAAAAGTCGCCTGACGTGCCTGCCTGCTTTGTGTAAACGCCCATTTCAGCACCGCAAAGAAGAGCATACTGACCTTTCCAGCATTGAATTCTCCACATTTTTCCGGCATAAGTAAAATCACACTTAAAGGTTGTGTACTCCATATTAAGGTAGCTTGCGGCAGTGTCATAGCCGCTTGTAAAGCCAAACTGCCTTTGCCACGGGTTAAGGTGTGTGTAGTACATATCCTGCTCTTCGTCATATACATAACCGGCAGCATTAAGAAGACTTATCATATCTGCCTTTGTAAGACCTGAAGAAGCAGAAGTTGTTGTTTCGCTGTTTGAACTGCTTGAGTTCGGTGAACCGGGTGTAACCGTTGAATTATTTTTTGTAGTAGTTTCGCCCGTACCGGAAGAACTCTGTTCCTCATCGGTTGTCTCTTCGTCTCCGGGAAGAGTATAATCATCAAAGTTTACAAGATTTTCATCGGGTTTTTCAATTTCGGGCGGTTTTGTAACTGACGGTTCCTCGTCATCTTTTTTTGCTGTGCAGCTTGTAAAACAGCAAAGGAGCACGGTAATTGCAAGAAAAACTGCCATAAGCTTAAATAATTTGTTTTTCATTATGTACCTCCAAACGAATACTTCTACCTATATATTATGTCACAAAAGCCTTTTTTTGTCAATGAATAAGAACCGTTGTTAATTGTTTATTTACATTCTGTATTATTGATTTTAACCGCAATTTGTGGTACACTAATTTTTAATACAAAATATTACATTATTATGGAGCAATTTATGAGTTTAGTCAGAGATGAAAAGCTGTTCCCGTCAGGTGAGCAAAAAATAAACTGGGTAAAGGCGCACATGCCTGTTCTCCGCAGTATTGAAGAAGATTTTCTGAAATCAAAACCTTTTTCAGGGCTTCGTGTTGCACTTTCAATTCACCTTGAGGCAAAAACCGCTTATCTTTGTAAGGTTTTGGCATCCGGCGGCGCCGAGATGTACGTTACGGGCTCTAACCCGCTTTCAACTCAAGATGACGTTGCGGCGGCATTGGTTCACGCAGGGCTTAATGTTTTCGCTTGGTATAACGCCACGGCAGAGGAGTACACAGACCATTTACGCGCGGTTATTTCCGCTTCGCCCAACCTTATTATTGATGACGGCGGCGACCTTGTAAACCTTATTCACAATGAATATCCGAACCTGCTTCCTAATGTTCTGGGCGGTTGTGAAGAAACCACAACGGGCATTATCCGCCTTGTTTCAATGGCACGGGACAATAAACTTAAATTCCCCATGGTGGCGGTAAATAACGCAAAGTGCAAATACTTATTTGATAACCGTTACGGCACGGGTCAGTCGGTTTGGAACGGAATAAACCGAACAACAAACCTTATTGTAGCAGGCAAAACAACCGTTGTTGCAGGCTATGGCTGGTGCGGTAAGGGCGTTGCAATGCGTGCAAAAGCACTTGGTGCGCAGGTAATCATTACCGAAATTGACCCCATAAAAGCAATGGAAGCAAGAATGGACGGTTTTGACGTTATGCCAATGGAAGAAGCCGCAAAATACGGCGATTTCTTCGTAACGGTTACGGGCTGTAAGGACGTTATTACCGAAAACGCTTACAAAAATATGAAAGACGGTGCAATTCTTTGCAACGCAGGTCATTTCAATGTTGAAATAAATCTTCCCGAGCTTGAAAAATCGGCAGTTCGTATTTTCCCGCAAAGGCAGAATATTATGGGTTATGAAATGGCAGACGGCAGGGTAATTTCCGTGCTTGCCGAGGGCAGACTTGTAAATCTTGCCGCAGGTGACGGTCACCCTGCGGAAATTATGGATATGAGCTTTTCAATTCAGGCACTTTGTGCTGAATATATTGTAAACAACCGTGAAAAACTCAAAGTTGGGGTTAACGACGTCCCTGAAGAAATTGACAGAAAGGTAGCGTTGAGAAAGCTTCAAAGCTGGGGAACCGAGATTGACACACTCTCGCCCGAGCAGGAAGAATATATCAACAGTTGGAATGTATGATGGATAATTTCAGATACACAAATGAAACTTGCCCCGTTTGCAACAAAAACTTTGCGGAAAATGACGATATTGTTGTTTGTCCCCTTTGCGGAACACCGCATCACAGAGACTGTTATAAGAAAAACGGCGAATGCGGAAACGCGGAAAAGCACAATGAGGGCTACATTTGGGAGCCGACGGTTGCTCCTTTAGCAAAAGAGGAAGAAGAAAAACCGGAAATACCTCAAAATTTTCAAGGCGGAGCAGAAAATCAGCCAATACCCGTTTCAATAGATTTTCAATTTCAAAATCCGCTTTCTGCCTACCCGCCCGAATTTCAAAGCGGCATTAAAACAATTGACGAAGCAGCATATATACAAAAAGGTGCGCCGAGTTTTCTCAACAAATTTTTCTTGGAGGAATCAGGCAAAAAAACCTTTAACTTTTGGGCGTTCCTTTTAAGAGGCTATTGGTTTATTTACCGCAAAATGTATAAGCTCGGTGCGTTGTTTTTGGCAATTACATTAGCTCTCTCGATTATTCCTTTGTTTGTTCCGCAATGTGTCAGCCTTTCAAACGAAATGAACGAAATAAGCAAAAAATCTCAAAACCTTGATTACAGCAATATTGACGAGGCCCAACAACAAGTTAATGATATTTATTCATCAATGTTTAATGCAATGAAAAATCACCCCGTGGGCGTTGCCGTTGCAATAGTCACAGACCTTGCACAGCTTGCTTTGGCAATTTATTGCGGAATTATTGCAAACCGCAAATACAAAGAACACGTTGAACGGGAAATATCAAAAATCAACGCCTCTGCCCAAACCGAAGACCTCAGACGGCACCGAATTTCAACAGAGGGCGGCGCAAGCTTCGGCTACGCTGTTTTAGCGTGTCTCGGAGTTCAGGTTTTAGTATCCGTAATAAGTTTAATTTCAAGTTTTCTTATTAAATAACTTTCAAGGAGAAAAGCCATGAAAAAGATTACAAAAGCAATTATCCCTGCCGCAGGCCTTGGCACAAGGGTTTTGCCGGCATCAAAATCAGTTCCTAAAGAAATGCTTAATATTGTTGACAAGCCTGCAATTCAGTATATTGTTGAAGAGGCAGTCGCCGCAGGTATTACCGATATTCTCATTATAACAAATCGCGGTAAAGGTGTAATTGAAGACCATTTTGACCACTCTTTTGAGCTTGAGGCAAACCTTAAAGGCAACGAGTCAAAAAAGAAGATTTATGAAGATGTGCTTTACCCTGCAAACCTTGCAAATATTTATTATATCCGTCAAAAAGAGACAAAGGGTCTTGCTCACGCCATTGCCTGTGCCGAAAAGTTTATCGGTGATGAGCCCTTTGCAATTCTCTACGGTGATGACGTTATAATTTCTCCCGAGGGCAAACCCGTTATCGGTCAGCTTATGGACGCTTACGAAAAATACGGCGCAGGCTGTGTGGGCGTTAAAGAGGTTCCGCGCGAAGATGTTCCGAAATACTGCACCCTGGACGTTACTCCCCTTGAGGAAAACATTATGTCGGTTCACAACATCATTGAAAAGCCCACTCCCGAAGAAATTCTTTCATGTTATTCAATTTTAGGCAGAGTTGTAATGCCGCCCGAAATTTTTAAGTATATTAAGGAAACCGCACCTGATAAAAAAAGCGGTGAGGTTTATTTTACGGACTGTATGCTCTCCCTTGCTCATGACGGCAAGCTTAACGCCGTTGATTTTGACGGTATTCGTTACGATATGGGTAATAAGCTCGGCATTATGAAAGCAAATGTTGAAGTTGCCCTTGACCATACAGAAATCGGCGAAGACTTTAAGGCTTATATTAAAGATTTAGCTTCTAAGCTTTAACAGTAAAAGATATTATATAACTTTATCCAAATAAAAATGAGCTGTAAAAAAAC
>CAMFPJ010000114.1 GCA_945971755.1 uncultured Clostridia bacterium | reverse complement strand
GGTATTTTATCACACGGCAAACTTTATGTAAACACTATTTTTGGCTTTAGTTAATTTCCGTTTGACTATTTTGCGTATTCGGTATATAATTCAAAGAGTAATTCTGTTAAGGAGGTGCCGCATTGACACTGCAAATTTTCGGTGACATTTGTTTAGATGCGCTTATTGACAGCATAAAGCTTCTGCCATTTTTGTTCTTTGCGTTTCTTTTAATGGAAACACTTGAACATCACGCCGGCAGTAAAATAAATAAGGCGCTTGCGTCTTCGGGCAAGTTCGGACCCTTAATCGGTGCGGTTCTCGGCTGTATTCCGCAGTGCGGCTTTTCCGTTTTCTCTGCAAATCTTTATTCAGGCGGCGTAATCGGTGTCGGCACTCTTCTTGCGGTATTTTTAAGCACCTCTGACGAGGCAATAATAATTATGCTTTCAAACCCACAGAAAAAAGGTGAAATATTAAAGCTAATTATTGTTAAAGTGATTATCGCAGTTTTATTCGGATATGTTGTTTCTCTGATTGAAAGAAAATTCCCCGCACCTAAAAAGCAGGTTGAAGACCTCTGCAGAAATTGCAAATGTGAAGAGAATGACGGGGTTTTGATTCCGGCTATCCGCCATACTGTTAACATTTATTTATTCCTAATTGTAATTATGTTTGCACTTAATTTGTGTATTGAACTTTTAGGTATTGAAAAGTTTTCGGCAATTCTTTTGGGTAATTCTGTATTTCAACCTCTTGTTGCCGCCCTTATAGGCTTGGTTCCCAACTGTGCTGCGTCAATTCTTTTAACGGAGCTTTATTTGGAGGGCGCAATCAGTTTTGCGTCGGTAATTGCAGGGCTTTGCACAGGGGCAGGCGCAGGACTTATCGTCCTTTTCCGTGAAAACAGAAATGTTAAAGAAAATCTGATTATAACATTTATGCTTTATGTTATTGCGTCTGTTTCAGGTCTTTTGCTTGAGCTTTTACCGTTTTAATTTGTAATCAGCAAAGAATTAAGGGAGAGTTTTGACTCTCCCTTTTTTGTTAGTCTATCAGTTGCTTGCAAATTGCTTTTAGCGAATCTTCACGAAGCTTCTTTGTGTATTTTGTGTCGCTTATTACCCAGTCCCATTCAAGCTTGAACCAGTCAATAGGCCGAGGCTTTTTGCCGTCCATTTCCTCCTGAACGAACTCAATAAACTTTTCCCATCGAACTTTGTAGAACTGTGAAACAAGGTCGCCCCACTGACGGTTTGAGTAGTCGTGCAGTCCGCCCGGGTTTGCGGCAGGGCGTGAGTACCAAGTGGTAATAAGTGCCTTTGCGTTTATCAAATAAAGTTCTTTTGTGAAATCGTCAAGCTTGTTGGCATATTGCTCAACTTTTCCGAGATATTCGCCGAGAGTAAAATCTTTATGATTGAGAAGAATCTTATCAAGAGTGTCTGCAAGAGATAAAAGTTTTTTCCCATTTTCAAGGAATGCAAAATAATCTTTCGATTTGTACTCGCTTTCCATATTCAGAATAATTCCGTAAATCTTGTTGGAAATTACTTGACGCAAAATATTTACTGCGTCGTAAACATAGCACTCATTATCTTTGAATTTGTCATAATCTGCAAGGAAAAGCTTGGCGGCATCTTCAAATTCTTTAACATTGTAACCAAATTTTGTGTTGCCCCAGCTTGACACTTTGTCATATCTGCCCTCAGGTCTGCCGCAAATCAGATTTTCCGGAGCACCCTCACCGAGATTATAGTATTTATCTGAAAGTGCAGTTTTAAGTTGAATTTCAAGTGACTTTTCAATGTTCTCGTTTCTTGCACCGTACCGCCTTTCGGCAAAGCTCTTGAGCCACTCGTTTGTGTCTTTAATATCTTCCCAAACGGTGGAGAAGAAAAGGTCAACTACAGCCGGGTCGGAGGTGTTACTCTCAGCAGTAAGGGCAATTCCCTTAAAGTTTGAATTTTTGGATGACTGACGTATTTTTTCGGGAAGAACATCAATATTGCCGTGAATGCCCATTCTTCCGCCAAAGGAATTAAGCATACCGTAAAGGTAATTGAATTTTGACAGGGGAGCGCTTCTTCCTTCACTCTTCGGCCTTGATTCTGCAAAAAGGTCAAGCATCAAAACGTGTTCATCACGGAACGGCTTTGAATATTTAATGAAAGATTTTGTGGGGTTTTCGCCCCAACCTTGCATAATGACAACAGCGTCCCGGCGGAACTTTGTAAGAGAGCCCACAAAGTTCATGTAAACGTCTTTTTCGTTTGTGCCTTTAAGAGAGCCGCCTTCGTGACAAATATCACCTGCAAAGAATTTTGTAATGTCACCAAACACTTCTTTTTGACACTCGTAAAAAAGTGTTGCGTATTTTACGTAACTTACAGAAGCAGGGTCAATCATAAGGGGACGGGGAAGTCCGTTCCAAAGACCTTGCTCGATGGTCGGTATATCACGTACTTTCTTCGCAATATCAGACGGAACCATACCGTTGTAAGCCTCAAGCACAACGTCAATTCCGAGAACCTGCATTCTGCGGTGGTTTTTCCGTGCAAGTTCTGCCGATTCATAGAAAAAATTGTCGTGAAGAGGACCGCCCACACCGGTTATATTAGCCATATAGCACCAAGCAAAATAGGAGGGACCCGTAAGAAAATTTTTGATTTCACGAAGTCTGTATCCGAGTTTAGTTAAAAATCTTCTATACACTTCCTCCATACCCGTAATGTCCAAAATCATATTGACACCGTTCATTGCGAGAAGGTCAAGTTCTTTCTGCCAGTCTTTCTCATTCCAGAAAGACATTGAATAAGAGTGCGCACAGTAGTTGTAAGCGTATCTGTGCTTAAAGGTTGTGTGACGTTCGATTTTTCCCTTAACCTGCGGAAGATTTTGCGGAAGTTCAATTCTGTTGCCGAAACGTGAAACGTGGCACTTGCAAACTTCTTTAAGGTAGCAGTTAAATGCAGAGGCAAGCCCGACGCCTGAGTTTGAGATAAGGCGGACAACACCGCGAAGTGATTCAACAGTGTAGTAATCCGTTTTAAGACGTCTGTCAAGCCGAAGCTCAAAGCCGTCAACATACTTTTCGCCGATAGTACGTGCAATAATGCCTTTCACGTCTTCAATAATGTCTTCGTCGGTAACGGGGACGTCATAAACACTTCCCTCAAAAACAGGCGGTTCCTTAAAAGTTGTCTTCTTCTGCGGGAATGTGCAGCTTTCACCGAGCACCTCAACGTTGTTAACGGTTACTGACTCGCCCGAAGTGTATTTAATAAAAATTCTGATATATCTTGCAATTCGGTCTCGGTCACCGAATTTATAAAAATTTACTCCGTCAAGGCTTGCGAAAACCTCAAAATTGACTTCTTCGTTCTCCGGAAAAACGGGAATTACGTCATGGACGCTTTTCGGTGCATTAAAGGCAAGGTCAATAAAAGCGGGGTAAGTAACAGCGGAAAACATGGGACTTTCACCCTTGTTAGCCTTACCGCTTGCGTTTAGAATTTCATAATTTAGTAGTTCCATAAGATACACCTGCAGAGAAAAATGTTTTGCAGGTTAAAATATACCATAATTTTTCACAAAAGTCTATGCAAGAATATGAGAATTTTGAAATTTTCAAACAATAATGTGACAAATACGATATAAATGGAAAAAATCTATTGAAATTGCTGTTAATTTTTGTTATAATTCAAAAGGTTAACTATGTCATTGTGTTTTTTGGCATAACCAAAGACAGTAAAAAATTTGGAGGTATAAAAAATGGCAAACAAATGGGTTTATATGTTTAGCGAAGGCGACATGACCATGCGTAACCTTCTCGGCGGTAAAGGCGCTAACCTTGCTGAGATGACTGCTATCGGTCTTCCCGTTCCGCAGGGCTTCACAATTACAACAGAAGCTTGCACACAGTATTATGAAGACGGAAGAAAGATTAACGACGAAATCATGGCTCAGGCTATGGAAGGCGTTAAGAAAATGGAAGAGATTAACGGCAAAAAGTTCGGCGATCTCAAGAATCCTCTTCTTGTATCGGTTCGTTCGGGTGCTCGTGCTTCAATGCCCGGCATGATGGACACAATTTTGAACCTCGGTCTTAATGATGAGGTTGTTGCTGCAATGATTGCAGGTAACTCAGATCCTAAATTTGAAAGATTCGTTTATGACTCATACAGACGTTTCATTCAGATGTTCTCAGACGTTGTTATGGAAGTTGGTAAGAAGTA
>CAMFPJ010000113.1 GCA_945971755.1 uncultured Clostridia bacterium | reverse complement strand
ACCTTCATAATGTCCCACTTCGGAACAATTTGTGACCAGACAACAATGCCGATAACGGCAACAACCAAAACCGTTCCGAGCATTAAGGTTGTTGTGCTGCCTTCTTTACCCAAAGTGTATTTAACATAAAACGGAATTGCCTGCGAAATAAGAGAAAAGGCAGCGGAATAAAAGGCTCCGCAAAAACCGTATATCCAAAATTTCGGGTTAGTAATCAAAGCATAAATACTGCTGAAAAGCCCCGGTTTTTCCATTTTATCTTCGGGGATTTCCTCTTCCCTGCAGCCCCAGAAGCAATACATCATAACCGCAAGTGCAACAACACCGTAAATTACGGCTGTAAGTCTGTAACCGATTTTTTCGGTAATCATGGGAGTGAGCGCAATGCTTATTGCCATTGCAAAAAGCTGGCAAATCTGCCTGAAACTGTTGGTTTTTGCACGTTCATCGTCTTTCTTGAAAAGCTCCGGGAACAGTGCGCCGTAGTTAGCGTTAACAAGAGAATCAAGCGTGCCGGTTAGTATGTACATCAAGAGCATATAAATAAACAGCATACCCTGTTCCGTCTGAACAAATGCGGGAACATTATAGAAAAGAATAAAGAAAAGAACAAGAAGCGGTGTGCCGATTAAGAGCCAAGGTCTTCTCCTGCCCCATTTTGTTCTTGTTCTGTCAGAAAGGAAGCCGTAAACAGGGTTGTCAATGGCATCCACAAAGGTGTAAATGAACAAAACGAGCGAATACTTTGTCATACTGAGGCCCAGCAAATCAACATAGAAAATTGCCGCAAATGATTTGAACATATTGATTGGAATTGATGTGCCGAACATGGCAAAGCCGTAACGTGCGGGCTTTACTTTTCGTAATGTGTTTTCGGTTGTCATAATCTCTCTCCTTTAATTTATATAAATCGGATTTGAAACTGCAAGAATTCTTTTTCCGATTTTACTTATTATTTTTACATAGGCGAACTTTGTTTTATTAAGAAAAACGCTTTTCTCGGTAATTACTCTTTCTCCCTCATCGGTTACAAGAACCGTCCTTGTATTTTCAGCGTCTTGAACCTGAATTTCAAGAGGTGTTTTTGCGTCATATTTTGCGGTGTCGCCCATTTTTGCGTTGCCGTATTTCAGTAATATTTTCGGGCCGTTCTTTTTACAGCTTACAAATGCATGGCCTTTTCTGACGGCGTCTAAAATATCTTCTGCCGAGGGTGAATGGGAATAAACGGCAGTCACCGGCTCGCCTATTTTTGCGACACCCTTTGGCGAATGATAATCACTCCCGCCCACAATGGGAATTTTTCTGCCTTTTGAAAGAAGCGAAGTCCAATATTCAATTCCGCGTTTATTGGTGGGTCTCATAGGACCGTTCCAAATTTCCATCAGTTCAAATGAATCTTCATTTTCCCAAACATACGGGCAAATTCTGCATTTCGGGTGATTGACAGAAATAACTGCACCTCTTTTTTTTGCGTTTTCAATAAGGTCTTTCATTTCCTCTTCGGTATTGGCAATAAATGAATTTTCAAAGGGCGATTTTACACCGAAAAAATTCATGTGACCCTTGTAATGAGTCCACTCAACCGCAGGAATAAATGTCAGATTGTTGACTTGCGGCAAGCTGAAATTAACAGAGTAATTGTTATGATTTGCCAGCGCTACGAAATCAAGACCCTTGTTTTTTGCCATTTTCGCAATTTCAAATGCGTCGTACCGGCCGTCTGATGCGTCGGAATGAATATGCAAATCGCCGAAAAGAAGTTTTTCACCTGCATATTCAAAATCTACCGTGTAGGTAACCTCAACACCTTCAGGCAGAACATGGTAAGCACCCACAAGAACTGACCACTCGCCCGCATTTATCTTTTCGCAAAGGTAACCGTTGGTTGATGAATATTCACCCACCGAAACCGAGCTGTGCGCACTGCCCGACCAGCCGAGAAATCTCCCCTTTTCATCCTGAAGCCCAAAATCAATGCAATTTGTAGGTTTAAGGTCGGAAAGAACACCTTTTGTTGGGCGATAATAGTCATAAGATACCGTTACTTTAACAACACCCTCCGGCACGGAAAAAGGAACAGCGTAATATGTACCCTCTTTATCTTTAGTTACAGTGATTTTGAAAATCATATTAAATCTCCGATACGTAACATTATTATGAAATAAGTTTATCACAATTTTATGGCAGATACAATGCAGAGAGTTCACGAAAAAATGAACTGTATGTTGTGCAACTTTTATTGCCAATTGGCCACTTAAGTGATATAATACAAAGTGATATAATACTAAGCGATATGATACTATGTAATTTGATTTCAATTTGCGGAGGCATTTTATGGAGCTTTTTACTAAAATTCTGGTTTGCTTCTTAGCGGGTGCAGGCGCAGGAATCGGCACGGGCTTTGCAGGAATGAGCGCCGCTGCGGTAATCGGACCGTTGCTGATAACCTTTCTCGGCATTGAGCCCTACGAAGCGGTGGGAATCGGACTTGCAAGTGACATTCTCGCGAGTCTCGCAAGCGCTTACACATACAAAAAGAACAAGAATATTGACATTAAAAACGGTGTTGTAATGATGCTTGCGGTTCTTACTATGACAGTTGTGGGAAGCTTTGTGGCAAGCCTTATGCCGCCACGTGCTATGGGTAACACCATGCAGATTTCAATGCTCATAATAGGTCTTCGTTTTCTTATTAAACCCGTTATGACAACAAAAGAGCAAATGACATCCGTTTCTAAAAAAAGACAGATTATTCAGTCCCTTGTGGGCGGCATAATTGTAGGTTTTATTTGTGGCTTTATCGGCGCGGGCGGCGGAATGATGATGCTTTTTGTGCTTACGACTTTTCTTGGTTACGAGCTTCACACGGCGGTGGGCACAAGCGTTTTCATTATGGCGTTTACTGCCTTAACGGGTTCTGTCAGCCACTTTGCAATCGGTGAAATGCCGGACATGCTTACACTTATTCTTTGCGTTTTGTTTACATTTATTTGGGCACAGATTGCGTCAAAAATCGCAAACAGGTCAAAGACCGAAACGCTTAACCGCGTTGTCGGTGCAGTTCTTATTCTTACAAGTGCGGTCATTCTTACAGTCAATTTCTTAAAGTGACGTAAATGACTGTTCCGTCATAACATAAAAACAGGAGGAATGAAATATGACACTCGTAGTCGCCGAAGGGCTTTTAATCCCCTTTATCGGCACAACGCTGGGAGCTATGTGCGTAATGTTTATGAAAAAGCAGCTTAACGAAGGCGTTCAGCGTGCACTTCTCGGATTTGCGGGCGGAGTTATGGTTGCGGCTTCCGTCTGGAGCCTTATTTTACCCGCAATTGAGCAATCGGAAAACATGGGAAAATTTGCATTTATTCCGGCGGTTGTCGGATTTTGCATAGGTATGCTTTTCCTTTTGCTTTTAGATACAATTACTCCGCACATGCACCTTAACAGCACGCAGGAGGGCCCAAAAGCCCCCTTAAAAAAAACAACAATGCTTGTCCTTGCAGTAGTGCTTCACAACATTCCGGAGGGTATGGCAGTTGGCGTAGTTTTTGCGAGTTTAATTTCAGGTAAAAGCAACATAACCGTTTCTTCGGCACTTGTTTTGGCGCTGGGAATTGCAATTCAAAACTTTCCTGAGGGCGCAATTATCTCAATGCCGCTGGCGTCACAAGGCGTAAAAAAGAGCAAGGCATTCTTACACGGAGTTATTTCGGGAATTGTGGAACCGATTGCAGGACTTATTACAATTCTTTTAGCGTCTGTAATTGTTCCTGTTCTTCCCTATTTACTTTCGTTTGCGGCAGGAGCAATGATTTATGTTGTGGTTGAAGAGCTCGTTCCCGAAATGAGCGAAGGGAAACATTCAAATACAGGAGTTTTAATGTTTATGTTCGGCTTTGCGCTGATGATGGCATTGGACGTTGCTTTGGGGTAAAAATTATGTGGATTATTTTAGCATTACTTTCAGCCGTTTTTGCGGCATTAACATCAATTCTTGCGAAAGTCGGGATTGACGGTGTAAACTCAAACCTTGCTACCGCCATTCGCACACTCGTTGTTCTTTTTATGGCATGGGGAATGGTATTCATTACTAATTCACAAGGCGGAATTTCCGAAATCAGCAAAAAAAGCTGGCTGTTTTTAATTCTGTCCGGGCTTGCAACCGGCGCTTCCTGGCTTTGCTATTACAGAGCAATTTCTTTAGGTGAAGTGTCAAAGGTTGTGCCCATTGACAAATTAAGTATTATTTTTACATTTATTCTGGCGTTTATTTTCCTGCACGAAAAATTTACGCCGAAAACTTTAATCGG
>CAMFPJ010000112.1 GCA_945971755.1 uncultured Clostridia bacterium | reverse complement strand
ACTAAAAGGTGGGAGATTTATGAGTAAAGAATTTACTATGGATATGTTTAGCGTAGGATTCGGCTCAGACAGCATTAACTCATCACAGAGATTATTATTTATAGCTCTTTTTATCACTGTTATTTACAGAATAGTTAAGGTAATTCCCCAAATAATAATGGCAGTATCCTTGTACAAAGAGGGTAAAAGACACGGTAAACGCAAAGGCGTTTGGGCATTACTTGGTTTTGCGTTCCCTATATTGTCGCCAATAGGTACATATATTTACATAAAAATAACTGAAAAAGAGTTGCCGAATTACGAAAGAAAAGGCTTTTCAAAAAAAACAATAACAAGTGCTGTAATTTCTTTTGTTATTATTCTTCTTTCTTTTGCGTTAGCGGTAAGTGCCTTCGTTATTGGTGCATTTAGTTTTTATAAATCTGCTACAACAGATGAACACATTGCTACATTTTATGACAGAATGGGCAACGAATATAATGAATTCGACTTAAACAAAATTGATATGTACTCTGAGGACGGGAAAAAGTATAAGTTTGAGTACGGAAAGGGTTTTCACGCATACTATGTTGCGGAAGACGGCACAAAGCTTGACGCCAATAAATGCTTTATTGATGAAGACGGTTGGTTCTTCTACGATGCAAACTCCCAATTATTGCTTGAAGGCACAGAAACTTACTATTTATTCGGTTCAAACCTTGAACGATACAAGGATAAAGACGGCAAAAGATATTACACATTAGGCAGCTTCAGTTATTGGTTTGATGAAAACGGTGACTTGTATCGTCAAGACGGAAGGTACGCAGAAAAAGTTGATTTTGAAAGTGAAATAATTATTCAGTAGGTGATAAATATGTACGAAAAACCGAAATTCAACAAAAACAACGAAAAAATTCTTTGCGAAATGGGCGGCAAAAACGCCGATATGCTCATGGACATTAAGGTGAAAATCTTGAAAGCAGGCGAAAGCGTTACTTTCTGCGAAGGGAAAAATGAAACCGCCGTTCTTTTAATGGCAGGGGATGTTGATTTCACTTTTGACGGAAAAACAGAAAATGCAATTCGCAGAAGTCCGTTTTTAGACAAGGCAACGGCAATTCATTTTGCAAAGAACAATATTGTTACAATTAAGGCTAACAAAGAGTCAAGACTTGTTATTGAACAGACAGACAATGATAATGAATTCGGTGTTCATTATTACAAGGGTGAAGATATGACAGTTCAGCATTTCGGCGCTGACCAATGGGACGGCACGGCCGACAGAAAGGTGCTTACGGTTTTCGACTATGAAAACGCACCGTATTCAAATCTTGTGCTTGGTGAAGTATATCACAAGCCCGGTTGCTGGACCAGCTACCCGCCCCATTATCATCCTCAACCCGAAGTTTATTATTATGAATTTGAAAAACCGCAGGGCTTCGGCGTCGGTTTTAACGGAGATGATTGCTATAAGGTGGAGGACGGAGGTTGCCTTTGCATTACCCCCATGAAAACCCATCAGCAGGCGGCCGCCCCCGGTTATAAAATGTGTTATGTTTGGATGATCAGACATCTTCCGAATGACCCATGGATAAAAACACGAATTGACGCACCAGAACACAAATGGTTATTAGAAGAGAAATAAGGAGGTTTTCACTTTGGCTATTATGACAACCGCACAGGCACTCGTTAAATTCCTTGATAATCAATATGTTTCATTTGACGGCAAAGAAACAAAGTTCGTTGACGGTATTTTTACGATTTTCGGTCACGGCATTGTTTGCGGACTCGGTGAAGCACTTGATTCTGACAAAGGCGGTTTAACGGTATATCAGGGCAAAAATGAACAGGGTATGGCGCACGTGGCTGCATCCTTTGCAAAACAGAATAACAGAAGAAAAATTATTGCCTGTTCTTCATCAATTGGTCCCGGTGCCGCAAATATGGTAACTGCTGCCGCAACTGCAACGGTAAACCATGTTCCGCTTTTACTTATTCCTGCTGACGCTTTCTCAACCCGTCAGCCCGACCCGGTTTTACAGCAGTTTGAACAGGTTAATTCTCTTACAATAACAACAAATGATGCTTACAAAGCAGTTACAAGGTATTGGGACAGAATTTCACGCCCCGAGCAGTTAATGTCAGCAATGATTAACGCAATGCGCGTACTTACCGACACTGCGGAAACAGGTGCGGTTTGTATTTCCCTTCCGCAGGACGTTGAGGGAGAAAGCTATGATTTCCCCGAAGAATTTTTACAAAAGAGAGTACATAAGATTACAAGAATTGCTCCCGCACAAGACGAAGTTGAAGATATTGTTAAAGTTCTTCTTACCGCTAAAAAACCTCTTGTAATTTGCGGCGGCGGTGTCCGTTACAGTGAAGCCGGTGAGGCACTTGAGAGCTTCTGTAAAGAATTTAATGTTCCATTTGCCGAAACACAGTCAGGTAAAACCGCTTGTCACAGTAGTAACGAATATAACCTCGGTGGCCTTGGTGTTACAGGTAACTCAGCAGGTAATGCAATAGCAAAAGAAGCAGACGTTATACTTGGCGTCGGTACAAGATTTTCCGATTTCACAACAGGTTCAAAATCACTTTTCCGCAGAGATGCTAAAGTGCTTACCATAAACACGTCCCGATTTGATGCATACAAACTTGGTGCAACAAAACTTGTTGCCGATGCTAAACTCGGTATTCTTGCAATCGCAGAAGGCTTAAGACAGAACGGCTATAAGTCGGGTTATACTACCGAAATTTCCGATGCCCGTAAAGGCTGGGCAGACGAATATGCAAGACTTGCAGCTTATAAATATGATGAAAACTTTGAGCCGCTTATTAAGGCAAGAGATGAAAGAACAATTCCCGAATTCGCAGAAAAAATGGGTATTATTACTCAAACTGCTGCAGTGGCAAAGGTTCGTGAACTTATCCCTGACGATGCGATTTGCGTAGGTGCGGCAGGTTCACTTCCCGGAGACCTTCAAAGAATGTGGACTTCAGATAGCCTCTATTCTTACAATATGGAATATGGCTTCTCTTGTATGGGCTACGAAATCGCAGGTGCTTTAGGCTCAAAATTTGCCGAGCCTCAAAAGGAAGTTTACGCTATGTGCGGTGACGGCAGTTACTTAATGCTTCACTCCGAGCTTATCACATCAATTCAGGAAAATAAGAAAATCAATGTCCTTCTTTTTGATAACAGCGGTTTTGGCTGTATCAATAACCTTGAAATGTCAAACGGTATCGGCAACCTTGCTACCGAATTCCGTTTCCGTGACGAGAAGGGCGACCTTTTAGGCGATCTTGTTCCAATTGACTTTGCAAAATGTGCAAGCGGTTACGGTGTAAAGACTTACACAGCAAGAACTATGGAAGAACTTGAGGCTGCGCTTATTGATTCACAAAAACAAACAGTTTCAACACTTATTGACATAAAAGTATTGCCAAAGTCAATGACAGACGGCTACGGTGCTTGGTGGAATGTAGGCGTTGCAAGTACATCACAAAATGAAGCCGTAAAGAAGGCTTATTTGAATAAAAAAGAAAATCAAGAGAAAGCGAGAAAATATTGATATGCTAAACAAAGACAAAGTAAAACTCGGAATTGCACCTATTGCCTGGACAAATGACGATATGCCGGATCTCGGTGCAGAAAACACATTTGAACAGTGCATTTCAGAAATGGCACTTGCAGGCTTTACAGGTTGTGAAGTAGGCAACAAATATCCTCGTGATACAAAAGTTCTTAAAAAGGCACTGGACCTTCGCGGAATGCAGATTTGTAACGCTTGGTTCTCATCATTCCTTACAACAAAGCCCTATGAAGAAGTTGAAAAGGACTTTATTGAGCATATCACCTTCTTAAAGGAAATGGGCGCAAAGGTTGTTGGTATTTCTGAACAGGGGCATTCAATTCAGGGTACAGACAAGTCAATTTTTGACGATAAATATGTTATGAACGACAAAGAGTGGGATATGCTTTGCACAGGTATCAACAAGCTCGGTAAAGTAGCAAAGGATATGGGTATTGCACTTTGCTTCCATCACCACATGGGTACAGTTGTTCAGACAGAGGCGGAAATCGACAGAATGATGCAGAATACAGACCCGGAACTTTTCGGACTTCTCTTTGACTCAGGTCACCTTGCATATTGCGGTGAGGACTATATGTCGGTTCTCAATAAGTACGCTGACCGCATTCGCCACGTGCATCTAAAAGATATTCGTCCCGAGGTTGTAGCAAAAGTTAAGGAAAATCACTGGAGCTTCCTTCAGGGCGTTCGTGCAGGTGCTTTTACAGTCCCCGGTGACGGTTGCATTGACTTTGAGCCGATTTTTGATGTTCTTGAAAAGACAGGCTATGAGGGATATGTTCTCGTTGAGGCAGAACAGGA
>CAMFPJ010000111.1 GCA_945971755.1 uncultured Clostridia bacterium | reverse complement strand
GCATGCACCGCATGGAGAACCAACTCTGCCATCGGGCATCACTGCAACTACCTTACTCAAAACACCTAAAACCAAAACCAGTGTCCGCAAGGTATTTCTCCCGAAGACTGTGGCAGAAATGCTGGTTCAACGTAAGGCTGACATCGAAGAGCTGAAAGACCTTTTCGGTGACGAGTTTACAGACTTCAATTTAGTATTCTGTTCTTCCAACGGCAAGCCGATTGAGGGTCAGGTTATCAACCGTGCTTTCAATAAGTTGATCGAGGAGAATGGACTTCCAAAAGTAGTTTTCCATAGTCTTCGCCACTCCAGTATCACCTACAAGCTGAAGCTGAATGGCGGCGATATGAAATCCGTTCAGGGCGATTCAGGTCACGCACAAGTCAAGATGGTAGCAGATGTTTATTCCCACATCATCGACGATGACCGCAGACTGAATGCAGAACGTCTGGAAGCAGCTTTCTATTCTGGTAGGACTGCAACCCCTGAACCGGTACAAAAGGTGCCAGAAGTCACACAGGACGATGATACGGCACTTCTGATGAGACTCTTACAGAACCCGGAAATGAGCGCACTCCTGAAAACGCTGGCAAAGAATCTATAACGAAACAAGGACAGACCCTTTTACATAGCTGATAAAGCTGTAAGAGGGTCTGTCCTTGTTTTTTTGTTTTAAGAGGTGAATTAGATGAACATGGAGTTCATGGATGAATACTATGAGCGCATGAGAGCTGATGACATTGAGAAATTATCATCACAGCGTAATGACGAATACGAAGAACGGGCTAAGGAGTATTCAGCTGCAAAGAATGCTCTTATTGAAGGGCTTGGATTAAATCATCTGTTTGACAGAAGCCACCAGCTGACACCAGAAGAAAAGCGGTTATGGAGATTATTTGACAGAGTTGAGGTTGCGGAGATTATGGCAAGAGATGCTCTCGCTAAAGGTGCTTACATGGTTGGTGCCGAAGATCGTGAACGAATGCTTCGGTAAAAATTAGACCTGCTTCGGCAGGTCTGCATTACATACAATCATAAAGTCTGAAAAAACCTTTGAAATTCTCAATAATTCTGGTTGAAAAATTCGGTTTGAAATGATATATTAAACAGACTTAAATTGGTGTCGTGTGACACCAGCGGTCCCACACGAGAATGAACTGGATTTCCTATCATTCCGCATAACGAGCAGATACATAGTGACATTTTCTTGTATTCAAAACGTCCGCCAAAAATCGAACGGCTTGCTAATTTAGAGCCAGTTGGACGTTGTAAAATCCCTCTGAATCAGCTATCACAGCATGGTATCAGATGGGATTGGAAATACTGAAAAAGCCTGTATTTCCAAGCATTTTTTAGTATCAGGTGTCACTTGCCGATGTCGAATCGGGTCTACTCCTAAGTCCGTGTTTTTAGTTTAAGTCTGTTCGGGGACGGCGACTTATTATCTTGTATGTGCCGTCTTTTTCCCATATGTTCATCCCAATGAACATATGATTGATGAAAAAATATATGCGGGATAAAATTCAAGCTTTTACAAACTTTTGATTTGAACTTTTGGGTTTGTCGGGCATTGTCATTTTCAATTTACCTTCAGCAACAAGCGGTGCTACAATCTGCGACATAACATAATTTTTGGACTTGCCTACAAAAGCGACTATTTCAGCTCTTGTTCGAGGCGTGGAACAAAACTCTACAAGAGAATCACCGATGGGCATTGTCTCTGCAAACAATCCGTTTTTCATAACAACCTTAAATTCACCGTGAACAACGGAAAACAGCGGTGCGGGGAGTCCTGCATTTGCAAACTCACTACGCATAGTAGGGATTCCCGAATATCTATTTTCAGTAACGTTCAAGAGTTCGAGCATATTGGCAAGTGCGGCATTTCTTGTTTCAGGGCGAACTTTACCAAGTGCGTCAATGGAAATTTTACCATATAAACCGCCACTGTTGATAATCTCCATACGGTCACGGTACATTTCAATGCGAATAGGTACATTTTCTGTATGAACACTGTAATCACGATGTACCAATGCGTTAAGAATTGCTTCACGAACAGCCTTTATCGGATATTCCGGCTTGTCTGCTCTATGCCCGTTATCGTCAATAATCGTTTTCGTGCGGCTGTTTTTACGCACAAATTCAACCGCTTCTTCAAGCATATCGGGAATTGCACCGGTAATACGCTTATTATCTATAAATCTCTCGCCGTCATTACCGACTGTTCCTTGTTCTGTTCCGGGAAGTGAAACTGCGGTGATGCAAAGCTGAGGAAAGTACGCTTGAGGATATTTTGAGAAAGTCATAAGTCCTGCAAGTGTAGGAATGCCATCGTTGGTAATTCCCATCAGCTCCAAAATTTCTTCCTCAGTAACATTATCGGCAAGATTTTTTCTCTCGTTTTTAACTGCGTTCAGATAATCTGCCATCCGATTTTCATTAATCATAGTGAGCTTGGCGTTCTCTACAGTGCGAATGTCATCACGAGTTCTTTTACGAAACGCTTCATAACTATAAATCTCGTATTCGCTCATTGGTTCGTCGGATTCGCCGACACGAACGTAAGAACCTTTGATACGACCTACACCCTTATAGAAAACAGGGCGTTCGGAAATATCTACACCGGGAATTTCGGCAGAAACAATCGCTTTGCCGTCAATCTCACAAACTGTAAACAATGCACGAACAGACGGTTCCATTTGTTTGCATTGCTCGGTTACTTTCTTTTGAAGATCCTGAGCATCATAAACACCCTTAATCGCATAGTTGTCTTTTTCATCAACACCGAAAATAATAATTCCGCCTTCGTCTTGATTAGAAAAAGACGAAAGTGTATCAAATAATCTTGTAGGGCAACCTTGTATAGCGGCTTTCAGTTCAATAGTTTGGGTTTCTGTTTTCAAGGCTTTTATATCTAAAACGATTTTTTTGAGAGCTTCCGTTTGCATTAACGCTTCCTCCTTGAAGATGATAATTTTATTATAATCTATTCTTGCTCTAAAATCAATAATTAACTGTAAAAATATAAGAATTAACGATATTTCAAAAGAATTAACGGTATCGTTAATTCTAATCGTTAATTCTCGGCTGAATTTATTGTACCTATTCGTATGTTTTGAAAAGACTTATTCGCACCTGCAACTATAAATCAAACTGTCGCTCACATCTAAATAACAGCGGTAACGCCAACAGACACTTATCAATTATGGTAGGTGTCTTTTTTATGCTCTATGCAGCAAAGGGTTTTAGGGATTTCTCTAACGAGGTATTTGGAAACTGTGGTTATCCAAATACACTGCTCGCTAATTCTGTGCAGAATCAAAATTCACTTGCCGTTTTATTTCCCAAAATCAATAAATTTTCAAATTTGGAAAATTGATTTGCGATAATTTTGTTTCCGCACGACACCTTACAATTTAATATTTTTTCAATCACCTTCTCCTCTCGGTTCGATGAATCAAGGGGAGATTTTTTATTTTATATATTTTTTTCAAAAAACACCCCCCAATTTTGCTCTGCCATTTCAAACAAGTAGAGGGATATTTTACAAAAACAAGGTGAACGCTTGCTTGTTCTCGGTGCGAATTAGTGAGAGAATTAAAAATTTTTGAAGAAAATACCCTGACTTTTTCTTCTCCCAGTTCAAACAAGTGAGGGGTTAAATTTTTAAAGTATTTTTTGCAAAAGTGGTCAAAAAGGGTGTGCATTTCGGCACTGCTTGTGCAAATGAGTGAAGGGGTAAATTTTTTCAAAGAAATTTTTGCAAAACCGTTCAAAAAGGGTGTGCATTTTGGTGTTGCTTGTCCAAATAAGTGAAGGGGAAAATTTTCAGAGAATTTTTGAGAAAAGCAGAAAAATGGGTGTCCATTTCATACCCCTTTGTCCAAATGAGTGAAGGGATAAAAATTTTTTAGTGAATTTTTCTGGAAAAGCAGCAAAACGGGTGTCGGTTTTGCACACCTTTGTGCAAATAAGTGAAAGGAGTTTTTATTATGCCAAGATTATCAAAGAAATCTAAACAGGAGTGGGCGTTCTTCATTCATCCGAAAACGAACCGCCGCACCTACAACGAAATCTGCCGCAGTTGCACCCGTGACTGTAAGCAGAGTTTTCGGGCGAAGCTCATCGAGTGCCGCTGTTACGAGAGCAAAAGGGCAGTAAATTATGCGCGTAAAAATGCACCTAAACACAACAAAGAACGAGGTATCGGGGAATTACGAGAAACATACCACCCACCATAGAAAAGTCGTTCACAGAGGAGAAAAACCGCAAAATACGCACCATTTTAATACAAAAAATCGGTGTATCTTCCCACGAAAGGAGTGAGAGCGTTTGAATAAAAATTACAAAGAAAAAGAAGCAGAAAAATTTGCTTT
>CAMFPJ010000110.1 GCA_945971755.1 uncultured Clostridia bacterium | reverse complement strand
AAAACTTTCGTACCCGGGTTTTATAAAGATTTTACCTGTATTGCAGGGGAGTGCAGAAATAGCTGCTGCATAGGCTGGGAAATCGACATTGACCCAAAAACACTTAAAAAGTATAATAAAATGAGTGGCGAATCGGGCAAAAAAATTCGTGAGAATATATGTTTTCAGGATGATACGGCTTTTTTTCGCCTTGAAAAAAATGAGAAGTGTCCTTTTCTCAATAAAGATAATCTTTGTGATATTATTTTAGATGCCGGGGAAGGCTTTCTTTGCGATATTTGCCGTGACCACCCGAGGTTTAGAAATTTTTATTCCGACAGAGTTGAAATGGGACTTGGCCTTTGCTGTGAAGAAGCGGCAAGAATAATTCTTGATGACAAAGAGCCGTTTTCACTCGTTCCTCTTGACGGTAAAACAGAAAATTTGTCATTTGAAGAAATCTTCTTTATTGAAGAACGAGATTTACTCATTAAAACGGTAGAATCTGAAAAAGACGTGTTTGCGGCGATTGAAAAAATAAACGGAATTTATGAATTAAAATCTATTGAATTTGAAGTGAATTTACTTGCAGATTTTCTTTTATCACTTGAAAGGCTTAATCGTGCTTGGACAGATAAACTTAATTTGCTGAAATCTTCGAGATTGTCAGATAAACAAACAGTCCGTAGTGAAAATGCGTTCAAAAATCTTTATAAATATTTTCTTTTCAGGCATTTGACAGACGAGGGGTTCTACGAGAATCTTGCCTTTGCGGAATTCAGCACAAAGGTCATTTTTGAAATTTGCGGAAGAACAGGTTTTTCATTCCGAAATATTTGTGAAGTTGCAAGAATGTATTCGTCTGAAATTGAATATTCGGATGAGAATAAAGATAGAATTATAGAGTTCGCGGGGGAGTAGTATGGTAGCACTTTTAGCGGTAATTTATGTTGTATTTATATCATTGGGTCTTCCCGATTCGCTTTTCGGCGTGGCTTGGCCTGTTGTTCATACCGAATTCGGAATTGACCAAAATTTTGCTTCGGTTTACAGCATTGTAACAGGTGTATGCTCAGGCGGAGCAAGTTTTTTGGCAGGTAAACTTATTCGTAAATTCGGTACTCCGACCGTTACTTTTGTTTCAATTCTTTTAACTGTTGCCGGCCTTGTGGGAATGAGCTTTTCACCGAATATTTGGGTTATGATGTTCTTTGCGGTTGTGCTTGGATACGGAGCAGGTGCCATTGACACAGGTCTTAACAATTATGTGTCGCTTCATTATAAAGCAAGGCACATGAGTTGGCTTCATTGCTTTTGGGGAATCGGTGTTACCGCAAGTCCTATGATAATGTCTGTATTTCTCGGCGGTGAGGTAGGTTCTTGGCGAAACGGATACCGAACAGTTGCCGCAATTCAATTATTTATTGCCTTAATTGTTGCCGTGTCTCTTAAAAAGTGGAAAAAGTTTGAAAATGAGCCGTTACAAGAAAATGAACAGTCTGAAGGCAAGCAAAAAATGAAAATTTTGGGCAATAAAGGGCTGATTTCAAGTATTTTAACGCTGGGTCTGTATTGCAGTATGGAATTTATTGTGGGAACTTGGGGGGCAACCTATCTTGTAAACTCATTTTCAATGCCGCCCGAAAAGGCTGCAGTGTGGATATCTGTTTATTTCGGCGGAATAATGCTGGGCAGGTTAATTTCAGGCTTCCTTTCAATAAGGCTTAACGATACAAAACTTATTCGTTTGGGGCTGATTACGGCTTTTATGGGAGTTTTCGTTTTGATTTTACCTTTTGAAACGGTGTCGCATTTAGGGCTTCTTTTAATCGGAATCGGCTTTGGACCTGTTTTTCCGAGTGTTCTTCACGCAGTACCGGAAAGATTCGGTAAAGATTATTCGGCGGATATAACGGGCTTTCACATGGGCGGCGCTTATGCTGTGGGCTTTGCGGTTCAACTTGCCTTTGGATTTATTGCGTCAGCAACGACCTTCAAAATTACACCGTTTATTCTAATGGCGTTTTGCGTATCAGGTTTCGCAATGCACGAAATAACTGTTAGAAAAATTAAATCTAAATAAAAATAGAAAAAGGCGGTCACTGACCGCCTTTGCTTTTAGAAAAATTCATTCTATTATTTCATTGGGTGCTGAGAAGCCGTCTTCGTCAATTACTTCGCACAGCCAACTGTAAAGACTTAACTTTTCAACCTTAAAGCATTCGGCTTTGCCGTTAGTTTTGTCTTCATAAACAAGATACGCTAAGTCGTTCAATTCGTCATAATTGTAAACAGTAACCGTTGACCTTTCACCGAATTTTATAACAATGCTTTCAATACCTGCAAAGTCGGGAGGAAAAGTTACGTGCTGTTTTGTGTCTTGCAAAAGTCTTTCAATACGTGAAAGGTTTTCGGGTGCGATTTTGTATTTTACGGAGTCTCGCTCAGCGCTAACTTCGTATTTACCGCTCAATCCGTACTGAGCATCAAAGGCTAAAAGTTTGTTGTTTCTGTTCACTTTGTAGCTGTTTGAAAGACTGATAACGGCAGGTGTGGCAATTAGTGATAAGACCAAAAAACAACCAATTAAAAGAAGAATAATCTTTTTCATTTTTTCCTCCAAAGTTTTAATCTTCTTTTATTATACTACTAATATCAAATAATTCAATAAGCATAAAATTTATTGTTTTTTATATTTCCTTTTGTATATTTAGTGAATTGAAAGAAACGACTCATTATGGTAGAATACTCAAAGATTTTGCGAAAGAGGATAAAAAGTTGTTAAAAAGCTTAATTGGTACAAAAGATTTTTATAAAAGGGTAATTGCATTAACGCTGCCTATAATGATTCAAAACTTAATCACTAACTTTGTTAATATGCTTGATAACGTAATGATTGGCAAGGTGGGCACTGTTGAAATGATGGGTGTTGCAATCTCCAATCAGCTTGTTTTTGTGTTCAATTTGTGCCTTTTCGGTGCAATTTCGGGTGCGGGAATTTTCGGAGCACAGTTTTACGGTAACCGTGATGATGAGGGTGTTCGCCATACGTTCAGATTTAAGATTATTATCTGCACGGTGCTGACGCTTCTTGGAATAGGTATTTTTATGATTTTCGGAAAAACACTTGTCAGTACTTATCTTCAAGGTGAGGGTAACGTTACGGATGCGTCGGCTTCACTTGATTATGCTTTGGGATATATTAAAATAATGATAATAGGCTTTTTGCCTTATGCCGTTGCGCAGTGCTATTCAAGTACGCTTCGTGAAATTGAAAAACCGATTCTTCCCATGGTAGCAGGCATTATCGCAGTTGTCGTAAATTTAGTGCTCAACTATATTTTGATTTTCGGCCATTTCGGCGCACCGAAAATGGGTGTTAACGGTGCGGCAACCGCGACTGTTATTTCACGCTTTGCAGAGCTTTTGATAGTAGTAACTTGGACTGCTCTTCACAAGAACAATACTCCGTTTATCATCGGTGCTTTCAAGAGCCTTTACGTTCCGGGAGTTCTCGTCAGGCAGATTATCCGTAAGGGTATGCCTTTAATGCTCAACGAAACAATGTGGTCCGCGGGAATGGCGATGCTTAACCAGTGCTATTCCGTGAGAAGTCTTGACGTTGTTGCGGCAAGCAATATTTCACAAACATTTTTCAATGTGTTCTCTGTAGGCTTCTTGTCATTAGGAGTTGCAATCGGAATTATTCTCGGTCAAATGCTCGGAGCAGGGGAAACCGAGGCGGCAAAAGACAGCAGCAAAAAGCTAATTGCCTTTTCTGTAACAATAAGTATCGGTATCGCTGCAATTTTTGCTGTTTTGGCAAGGTTTATACCCCTTCTTTATAACACAACTCCCTCGGTTCGTACACTTGCCACCCAAATTATGCTTATAACTGCTCTTGTAATGCCGCTTGATGCTTTTGCGAACGCAAGTTATTTTACCTTGCGTTCAGGCGGAAAGGTATTTATTACTCTGCTTTTTGACAGCGTTTTTGCGTGGTGTGTAAGCGTTCCCGTTGCCTTTGTGTTAAGCAGATACACAAGCATTTCCGTTCTTGCACTTTTCGGTGCAGTACAAAGCCTTAACTTTATTAAATGCGTTATAGGTTTTGTTTTTGTGAAAAAAGGAACATGGATAAGGAATATAATTTCCATGTGATTTTTAGTTTATTTATTGACAATTTAATCTGATTGTTATATAATAACCGGGTACGTTGGTGTGGCGAAATAGGTAGCATTATCGCCGAAACGCTCGCGGTGCGAGATGAAGTGAGGCGATAATGGCGAAGCGGTCGGAAAGCGAGTGCGGTCAGCACGAGTCTCCGGGCACCGCAAGAGTCACGCAGCGGCTGCCGACAAAAAGGCAGAACAAAATAATTCAATAAAAAGCAAATTTAATAGATTTGCTGGTGTGGCGAAATAGGTAGCATTATCGCCGAAACGCTCGCGGTGCGAGATGAAG